>DATNQE010000005.1:0-3495 GCA_036702895.1 Trichocoleus sp.
GCATACTCGCCAAGACCCCCCACAGCGGCAGCGGGATAACGAGCTGAAGCTTGCGGAGGGGCGCGTGGGCGAGGGAGCGAGTCATGGGGTTTAGAGAAATGGGGCTAAACAAGGACAGGGTGTATTAGGAGACTTTGAAGGTTTCCTCTCGCCGTAGAGGTTCTGATAGACCAAAGGCTTGCGGGCCGCCGACCTGCTGCAAAGCCCGTTTTACGAAGGAATCATCAACCAGATCTTGGGCAACTTCGGCGGGCTTTAGCTGTTTTAGAAAGGCCGTTTCGCCTTCGACCTAGGTTTGCTGGAGCAAGCGCACCAGCTCTTCAGTGTAGGAAGGGAAGGGATAGGGCTGAAAATCAATGCGCTGAGCGGCCCAGTCTGGGTGTTTAACGGCTCCCTGCTTGGCGTAGGCAGCTGGGTCAAAGCCGGTGAGCACCTTTTGCAGCACCGCTTCGGGGTGAGGGGTATAGGAGCCATTTTCCTTAGACAAAATGCGGGCCGCTCCAGCGCGGTGGTCGCGCATCCAGTGCTGACTTTTGACGAGGGCATTGACAACGCCATGGGTCCACTCGGGGCGCTGAGTAAGGTCGTCTTCATGCATGAAAACGACGCAGCAGGCGTGGTTACGCCAGACATCTCCCGTAAAACGCAGTACCTTACCAGCCTTGGAAGTTTCCCCGGCCGCGTTGAACGGTTCGGCCACGATGTAGCCAGCGATGCTCTTATTCGCTAGGGCCGAGACCATCTCGGGCGGTGGCAGCACCACCAGGTTCACCTCATTGGGGGCAATGGTTTCGTTCTCAGCCTTGCGTACCACGGTCAAGCCGGATTGGCCGAGCAACTGCTGCAGCACCACGTTGTGGATCGAGTACCAGAAGGGAACGGCAACGGTTTGGCCACCCAGATCTTTAACCTCATTGATGTCGGGCTGTACGGTCAGGGCAGAGCCATCGGTATGATTCCAGGCAACGATTTTGCCGGGAAGTTGGCGACCATAGCGCAGCCACACTGTAACTGGACTAAGCAGATGCACTACATTCACCTGACGGGCTAAAAAAGCTTCTACGATGGCCGCCCAAGACCGAAACAGCACGGGCTTTTCGGCAGTTAGTCCTTCGGCTTCATAGAGCTTTTGGGCATGGGCAATCAGCAGGGGCGAAGCGTCGAGAATGGGCCAGGTAGCCAATCCTGACAGGCTGATCGAGTCCACCGGAGGCTGATGCGCTGGCCTGCTTGTCCCCTGCAGTTGTGCCGACAGAAGCGGTGGGTTGGGTGTTGCAGCCCCCTACAGCTGCGCTGAGGACGGCTGAGCCAGAAAAGAGCGAGGCCAGTTTGAGAAAATCGCGGCGATTAAGGCCGCAGCAGGCACAAAGAGAGTTGAGCATGATACTTGCAAAGAAATTTTGTCAGAACCGTGAGATTAAACCGGCAAGACTGTGGCGGACTTGGCCATGACGTCGGACAAGTCCGCTAGGATCTCGGCGCGCAGGGCCATCAGATCTTGGGTGTGGCGCAGTCGTGGCTGGGCTGCTGTAACCCGCCAGGATTGGTGAATGTGTCCAGGATTGCGACCCATCAGCAAAATGCGATCGCTTAGCAAGAGCGCCTCATCAATGTCGTGGGTCACGAGCAGAACGGCGCAGTGCTGCTGGGCAATGATGGTGAGCAAGAGCTGTTGCATCTCCAGGCGGGTAATGGCATCGAGCGCGCTAAAGGGCTCATCCATGAGCAGCAGCCGGGGCTGGCGGGCAATGGTGCGTGCGATCGCAACCCGCTGCGCCATCCCACCAGAAAGTTGATGCGGGTAGCAATGGCGAAAGTCTTGTAGCCCCACGCTTAGGAGTGCCTGATCAATGCGGCTGCGGAGCGCAGGCTGAGACAGGCGCGGCATGTGGCGCAGCCGGAGCCCCACTGCTACGTTCTGCTGCACCGTGAGCCAGGGCAGCAGCGCCGCATCTTGAAACATCACGCCAATGCCCGGATGGGGAGCCCAAATGGGTTGCCCATCCACAAAAACGTCTCCCCGATCGGCAGCTTGCAGGCCTGCAATCGTCATCAGTAGGGACGACTTGCCACAGCCGCTAGCACCCAGCAAGCAAACTAGTTCTCCCGGCTGAACGTTCAGATCAATCCTGTCAAAAACGGTCATTGGCCCCCGTGGGGTGGTGTACTGCTTGCTCAAATCCCGCACCATCAGGGCAGGCAATACCTCCGAGGCAGTGGGTTGGGGAGGCAAAGAGGATACAGCGTGTGAGAAGAACGAGCGCGGTTCAGTGGTCATAACCACAGGCTCCTAAAAGAAGGTGGCATTGAGAAGACGGGGGCAGTCGGGGTTGGACGGCAAGACCGAAGACTTGAAGCCTAAAGACTTGCCCAAGCCCGTTACTAGTAGGTGCGCTGAGCAGTGCCTTCCGCTGGCCTGTCGGGTAAGGTCTTGAGCAGTTTTTTCAGATGCTTAAACGCCGGGGTGACAATGGCCACAAAGTTGGCTTCTCGCAACCGTCGAGAGTCTGGGCTGTCTAGCAGATAGCCCCTAGCTCCGGCATGGAGCATGGCCGCCTGGGCAGCTCTGAGAGACAGCGCCGATGCATCAACGCGGGCCTGAACCACCTGACGAAAGAACCCTACGGGCGGCTGGGGTGTATCGCCATTGAGGTATTCTGCCAGCCCATAGGTTTGAGCCCGCAGCCTCTCCAGTTCAGATGAGATCGCATCTTGAGAGTCATCGAGATAGCAATTCACATGACCATAGCGGCGATTCGAGCGCTCCATGCTTTCTACACAAGCCTGAACTAGCCCCAGCCCCATTCCCACCTGAGCCAGCACAAAGCCCGACTTGATCCGGTCAATATACGCCTCACAGGGAGCGGCCAGCACCCATTCATCAGCCACAAATACATCCCGAAACTGGCAGCTAAAGGTATTGCTCCCTTCCAGTGCGATGAAATGAGCCGTTGCCTTGAGCGTGAGACCAGACATGCGATCGCTCACAATTGCCATTAAATAGTCTTCAGTTCCGGCAATCCTTGCGGCTACAGCAAAGACGTGCCCTGGCCCCAAGTTTGATACCCAAGGCAGCAGACCGTTGATCACATAGCCCCCAGACTGCCGCTCTGCCACCAGCGCGATTTTTTCGATGGCCGCAAAGTGCTTCATTGGGTTGGATAAGCCTGTAGCTGCCGAGGTGGCACCGGTTGCGATCGCAGGCAAGAGCCGCTGCTTCAGGGCTAGATTCTCGCTATTCTGCGTGTACCAGACGCAGGCAATATGGCACCAGGATATAAACCCCGTGCAAAGACAGGCCTGAGAAACCGCCTCAATCACCTCAATCGCCGCACGAAACCCCTGTCCCTCGCCACCAAAGCTAGGGGTTACCGTTTGCCCAAAGCCCCCCAGCCGTCCCAGCTGCTGCATAAAGTCGCGGGGATAAAGTCCCTCGGCATCAATGGCGGCAGCCGCAGGGGTCAGAGTTTCTGCCACAGCTGCTTTGACCGCGTT
>DATNQE010000020.1:0-7945 GCA_036702895.1 Trichocoleus sp.
GCCTTTATTCTCGATATTAGCGATCGCAAACAGGCCGAGGAAAATCTGCGCCTGAGCGAAAACCGCTACCGCACTCTAGCCAACGCCGTTTCCCAGCTCATGTGGGTCAACGACGACAAAGGCAACGTTCAGCTCTATAACCAGCAGTGGCAAACCTACACCGGCAAAGAGGAGCTCGCGCTGGGGGTCGGCCTGTGGGACGACGTCATTCACCCCGACGACTTTGAGCAAACTTCTGCAACCCGGACTAAGGCGATTCAGGCGGGTGAGTCTTACGAAGTGGAGTGTCGCCTCAAACGGTTTGATCAGACCTACCGCTGGCACCTGGCCCGGGTTGTGCCCTTCAAAGACGACGAGGGCAAGACTCTCTACTGGTTTGGCACGGCTACCGACATTCATGATCGCAAATGCGCCGAGGCTGAGCGCGAACGCCTGCTGGAGCAAGAGCAGGCCGCCCGAGAAGCCGCCGAAACGGCAAACCGCATCAAGGACGAGTTTTTGGCGGTTGTCTCCCATGAGCTTAGGTCGCCTCTTAACCCCATTTTGGGCTGGTCACGGCTGCTGCAAAACGGTAAACTCGACCCCGATAGGGCCCAGCAGGGGTTGACCACCATTGAGCGCAACGCCAAGCTTCAGGCTGAGCTCATCGAGGACCTGCTCGATGTGTCCCGCATCTTGCGCGGCAAGCTGAGTCTCACCGTTGGCCCAACCAACTTGGTCTCCACCATTTGCGCTGCGATTGAAACCGTCCGCCTCTCCGCTGAGGCCAAGGCCATCCGCATCGAAACCCAGCTCGACCCTGCAGTAGGGCTCGTTTCGGGCGACGCCACTCGCCTGCAGCAAATTGTGTGGAACTTGCTCTCCAATGCGGTTAAGTTCACCCCTGCTGGGGGCCGCGTCGACGTGCGGCTAGAGCAGGTTGAGCCGGAGGGTGGCGGTGAGAAGGGAGAAGCTGGAGCGTTAGAACGGGCAGGCGGCGACTCACCCCATTACGCCCTGACCCCAAACGCCCATGGAGACGCTTCGCAACCCCTCCCCCCTCCCACACTTCCTCACGCCTACGCCCAAGTCACCGTCACCGACACTGGCAAAGGCATTTCCGCTGACTTTTTGCCCTACGTGTTCGACTATTTCCGTCAGGCGGACAGCACCACTACCCGCCAGTTTGGCGGATTGGGCCTAGGGCTAGCCATCGTGCACCACCTGGTGGAGCTGCACGGCGGCACCATTCAGGCAGATAGTCCGGGTGAGGGTCAGGGCGCCACGTTTACCGTAAGGCTGCCCCTGCTAACCCGCGCCACCGAGAGTACTGCCGCGACTTCAAATGCACCCCCTGCTCGCCTTGCCGATCTGCCTCCCCTCAGCGGTCTGCGCATTCTGGTGGTAGATGATGATACCGATACCCGCGACTTTGTGGCCTTTCTCCTAGAGCAGGCTGGAGCCAGGGTCATGCCGTGTCCCTCGGCCGGAGAGGCTCTAGGGGTCTTTACCCAGTTTCAACCCGATGTGCTGGTAAGCGATATCGGCATGCCAGAGGCCGATGGCTACAGCTTTATTCAGCGGATTAGGGCTCTGCCGCCTGACCAGGGCGGTCGGATTCCTGCGATTGCTCTGACTGCCTATGCTGGAGAGCTTGACCAGCGGCAGGCGCTACAGGCGGGGTTCCAGCGGCACATTTCTAAACCTGTAGAGCCAGAGGTCCTGGTGCGGCTCATTGTTACGCTGGCCCAGGCGTAATACCTGCGATCGCAGGCACCCTGGGCGGGGAAAGCTACCGGAGTATCACCTTAGAAGCGTCACAGCAAATCAATGCGGCTGTCGTGTACCCAGCAGCGCAGATTGTTATTGTAAAACCAAGACTCTCCACGGCTGTCTACCTGACGGCGATTGATTTCTATAAAAGAGCCCCCTAAGAAGCGGGTGACTACCCTGCCCCAGGGCGCTACGCGGCAGTTAGTGCGCTCCGAGGCCGGCCCGGCAATCTTGCCCATGCGGGGAAACACATCGGCATCGTCTGGTAGATTGTCAAGCTCGTGATAAATATTGTCCGTTGGCTCCCCTGGGGGTGGAGTGGCGTCAGCGGCCAGCCCCAGGGCCGTCCCGAGGGGTTGCAGCGTCAAAATGGTGCCCATGAGCACATTCCAAACAAGCGAACTAAGCAGATTGGAAGATTGTTTCATGCTGCTTCTAGTGCTGAAGAGAGGGTGCGATCGCAGCCCTTAACAGTGCTGTTCTTGGCTAACTTCAAGGGTTTTCAATACTCTTAATTTGCGAAAACGTACGCCTGCTTAAATAGAGTGCAACCGGCCACTACAGCCAATCATTGCGTTATTTAAAGTGCCAACATCTCTGTCTTTAGGAGTATTACTGTGGGAGTATATAAAGTGCTTGGGCCTCAAGAATTGCTCCATTAAAGGAGAGCCTGACTGTTTATTCGGCCCTGTTTATTTGGCCCTCTTTATCAATGTCCCACTTCCCTCAAGACCACTTCCTCCAATAATAGTTCGCTACAGTAGTTCGTTAAAAAAGGCTCGCTCTTGGGGATGCGCTCTCAGAGATGTAGTTTGGGGAATGTTCTCTGGGGCAAGGGAAATTAACACCTTTAGGATAATTCTGCTGGGGCTAATGCCTTAGCGGCAGCAGTCTCAGGGTTTACTGTTTTAGGTTTAGCGGTGTTATAGGGCCGGATTAGGTGAGGATGCGTAATGCTTAAGCGCTATTTGCAGCTAAAGGCTTGAATCGAGCGTATCTCAGGCCTGCCGGGAGCTGAAACCGTTATCTTTGGAAGCCCAGCAGAAGGATCGGCGGGTAAAATTAGGCTCCTTATCAATGAAGATAAAACCTTGGAAATAAAAGACCTATGTGTCGTTCTGCTGTTACTCTGTTCGTCGCTATTTGGTCTCTAGCTTTGGCTTCTAAGGCAACTTCTAATAATGCCCAACACCGCCTCAAATATCACTTTAAAGGCTGCCTCAATTTCTAGTGGCTGATTTGCCTTATCGCGGCACTGCCCTGTTCTCCTCCCCTACTTCGTTTTAGCTGCCGAGACACTCGGAAATTCCCTGTATGAAAGAACTTGCCACATTAGAGGATTGGACCCGATTGCAACAGCCACTTCCTGAACTGGAAGCCATCTATCAATCTGCTCCGGTGGGGCTAGGGGTGCTAGATACTGATCTGCGGTTTGTCCGAGTAAATCATCGGCTAGCTGCACTCCACGGGCTGCCGGTGGAGGCGCACATTGGCCGCACTCTGCGGGAGGTGCTGCCCAACTTAGCAGCAGCGACCGAAGAGATTCTGCAGCCCATTTTGGAAACAGGGGAGCCTCGCTTAAACGTAGAAATTACCGGAGAAACTCCATCGCAGCCAGGGGCGCAGCGGGTTTGGCTAGAGCATTTTCTGCCGCTTAGGGTTGGCGATCGCATCGTGGGCATCAGCGCAGTATGTGATGAGATTACGGAGCGTCAGCAGGCGGAGGCTGCCCTGCGCCAGAGCGAAGAGTTTAAACAGCGCATGGTTGAGAGCAGCAACGACTGCATCAAGGTGCTAGATCTCAGCGGTCGTTTGCTCTACATGAACTCGCGCGGCCGCTGCCAGATGGAGATCGACGATTTTGAGTTTGTTCGCTACGGCCAGTGGTCAACCTTCTGGCCAGGAGAGGGTCAAGCTAAGGCAGAAGCCGCTATTGCCGCGGCTTTAGCAGGAGGCACGGGACAGTTTCAAGCCTTCTGCCCGACGGCCAAGGGCAAGCCCAAGTGGTGGGACGTGGTGGTTACGCCGATGCAGGCAGCCAGCGGGGAGGTGGTGCAGCTGCTTTCGGTATCGCGCGACATTAGCGAGCATGTGTGCGCTGAAGCTGAGCGCAAGCAGGCCGAAGCAGCCCTGAAAACGCAGACAGAACACACTCAGCTGCTGTATGAAACCACCCGCGATCTGCTCTCGACGGCTCAGCCGCTGACCCTGGTAGAGACCGTATTTAACAAGCTAAAAGGGCTAATCGGGGTCGATTTTTACCTGACCTACGTGGCTGACGACCAGCACCAGCTTGAGATGGCGTTTCACGGCGGCCTCTCAGAGGCTGCTGTGCAGGACATTAAGCGGGTGGAGCAGGGACAAACTCTCTGTGGTGCGGTGGCTCAAAGGCACAGTCAGGTCGTGTTGCCAGAGGTGCGGTGCTGTGTCGATGCTAAGGCGCAGTGGGCAGAGGCCCTTGGCGTTAGCGCCTATGCCTGCCATCCCTTAATTGCGCAGGGCAAGCTGTTTGGCACTTTGGGTTTTGGCAGCCGCAGCCGCGGCGAGTTTACAGCGGCGGAACGAGAGCTGTTTCAAGCCATCTGTGACCAAACTGCGATCGCGCTAGAGCGATCGCAGCTGGTCTCGTCCCTGCAGCAGCAGACTGAGGAGCTAACGCGGGCGAACCAGGCTAAAGATGAATTTCTAGCCGTTCTTTCCCACGAGCTGAGAACGCCGTTGAGCTCTATTTTGGGGTGGTCCCACCTGCTACAGATGCGGCAGGCAAGCCCCGAAAAGATTCAGCAGGGTCTGGCCATCATTGAGCGCAGCGCCCGACAGCAGGTGCAGCTGGTCGAAGACCTGCTCGATGTTGCTCGAATTATTCACGGCAAGCTCAAGCTCGACGCGACCCAGGTTGATCTCAAAGCCCCAGTCACAGCCGCGCTGGATATGGTGCGGTTGGCTGCAGAGGCCAAATCTATTCGGCTGGAACTGGTGCTCGATCCAACCCTGGACCCGATTAGCGGTGATCCAGACCGACTGCAGCAGGTGGTGTGGAACCTGCTCTCCAACGCTATCAAATTTACCCCTGTAGGGGGAACTGTGAGCGTACGGCTCAGCCAGAGCCGCGGGCAGGCTCAAATTCAGGTGAGCGACAGCGGCAAAGGAATTGAGCCAGAGTTTATTCCCCATGTGTTCGAGTCGTTCCGCCAGCAGGACAGTTCTACCACCCGGCAACACGGCGGGCTGGGGCTGGGCCTTGCGATCGCGCGTCAGGTAGTCGAGGCTCACCAGGGAACTATCTCTGTCGCCAGCGCCGGCGCCGGTCAGGGCACAACCTTCACGGTGCAGCTGCCGCAGATAGCTGCGTCCCGGGTTAATTGGCCGTCTAGCCCGCGTCAGCTTGCCTGCAATCTCGAGACCCTGCGGGTGCTGGTGGTCGATGATGACCCAGCCTGCGTGGAGCTGATCGGGGTGCTGCTGGAGGAAGAGGGCATGATTGTTCAGACCGCTACCTCAGCGGCCGAGGCCCTTGGGGCGCTGTCCCAAGCTCCCTTTGACCTGCTAATTAGCGATATTGGCATGCCTAAAATGGATGGCTATGAGCTGATTCGCGAGGTTCGCGCCCTGACCCCTGTATATAACCGAGATATTCAGGCCCTGGCCCTAACGGCCTATGCCGGCGAAAACAATCACCGCCGTGCCCTGGTTGCCGGGTTTCAGGCTTACCTAACCAAGCCCATCCACCCGCAGCAGCTCCTGAGAGAGGTCGCAAAGCTGGCTCTGCCTGCCCACGTGCCAATTCCCGGCTCCTGAGCGCGACGGCAAGCCGTTCTGTCGAGGCAGTACCCCTCAGCGCCGCAGCGCTTTTAGCTCCAAATATAGCTTTGGCCAGGTCGCTTAGGACGAGAGCTGTTGGTAATAGCCACATCTGGGACGGCGACCCGACACGCAATCGCCTTACGACTATTTTGGGTGGAATGTCCTAATCCAATTGGTGATTGCTATAGGAAAGCGGCTACTTGCGATCGCAACTCTCAGCGGCGAAGCATTCAGAACAAGGCTTCTTCTGGAACTGTCAAAGTTCATCCACCGGATGTTTTGCCTTAAGGGGTTAAACAAGCTTCAAGATTCTAGAGCCACCTCTCAACCCGCAACAGAACTTGGGACGTTGACGCGATATTTGTTTTGCACAAAACCAAAGTCATAGGTTTTAGTGGCTATATGGGTTAGCTCAATATCCTTTTCAAGCGGGCCAAACAGCGGTTTGCCTGCGCCTAGGATGATAGGAATCAGCGTGATTGTGATTTCGTCAATTAGTCCCTCACGAAGGAAGCTTTGAATAACCAGACCGCCATCGATATAGAGGTGCTTGGCGCCGCTGTGGCCTAACCGCTCGACCAACGCACGAGGCGACTCAGCGGAACGGGAAACGTCTGCCGTAATAGAGTTAGGAATGGCAAGGTCGCTGCGGCTCAGCACGACCACGGGCTTGGAGTAGGGCCACTCGCCGAACGAGAGCACTTTCTCAAAACTGTTTCTGCCCATGACCAAAACATCGACAGAGTCGATGAATTCGCCGTAGCCGCAGTCTTCGCCGCTGGGCACATTGGCATTCGCGCGATCCAGCCAGTCAAGACTGTTGTCGGTGCGGGCAATGTAGCCATCTAGGCTAGTTGCAATAAAAACAGACGACTTTACCGTCATAGGAAAGCTTTCTTTAGTTGAGGTTGTGTCTGCGCTTTAGCCCTCTGAGCCTGTCGCGGACCGCTGTAAATTCTAACCCAGCCGCTGAGGACGCTGGCTTCAGGCTGCACTTTTCTGCCAGCAGGTTGGCCTGTTTACTCCAGGGGCTTGGCGCCCAACGCCGCTGACGGGTAGGGCTGCTTTGCTTATTCTGAGCCTATAGCAACGGTCACAGCACTCGGGCCTGCCAGGCTCACTAAAAGTGATTTAGCTATCGGCCAGCTGTAAACTCTTCACCCAAGGTCCCCCATGATGAACCCTTCCCCCACCTACCTTACCCAAACCCTGATTTCTGACGCGCTGAATTTGGCGATAGGCAAAGCTGCTCAAACGCCTGCCTTAGACCCGCAGCGGCTGCTGCAGGCGGTCAATCAGCTTGCGCCCAGTGTGGCCGTTGGTAGCTGGGTAGCGCTGGGTTTGGAAGGCTACTTTGGCGGTGGAGCTGCCGATCTGCGCTTTAAGGAAATGCTGCTGCCGTTTATTTGGGTAGCTCGTCAGCAGCTCATTGCGCGGGTCGGAGCCGCTTACCAACGGGTTGCGATGGCAACGCGCTCCAGTTTGGAGGGTGAGCTGCTGGCAACGCTCAATGCGCTCTGCGTGCAGGGGCTGCGATCGCATCACCACGATTTGTCCCTGCTCCAGCAGCGCGACCTGGGCGATGATTACTGCCGCCGGGGCTGGCTGGTGTTTGGCCGCGCCTACCCGCGGCTTGCCCTAGATCTGGCCGAAACTTTAGCTGCTTGGGTTGGCTCAATGGTGAGACAGCTCGATGACTCCGTCGGCTGGCCTTACCCCACGGCGGCGGCAGTAAACCCGGCTGCCGCTCCGTCTACAGCTGCAGCTGCGGCCCTCTACTGCTATGCCGCTGCTGCGGGGCATCACTGGGAGCGCAATCTAAGCAATCCTTGGGGCTGTCATCAAGAGACTCGCAGCCCGATTTGCGCCTGAACGGCTGCTGGGTTGCAGAAAAGTGCAAAGAACTTGGCCGAAACTGACCGCTGATTTGTCCGAAAGCCCTGAGGTGAGAATGTGACTTCTTCGCTAACCTCTAGAACCATAAGCCAAGGGCGTTTTGAGGTTGAAGGAGGACCCTGCTGCTTGAGTGATACCGCCGATATGCCTGAGAGCGCCAGGCCCCTACTGCGCTGGTGGTATCAGCAGCAGACTCGGCTGCTGATAGATGAGGCCGACACCATTCGCAACGGAGTGCTGCAGGACGTGTTTGCCCTGCGCCGACATTTGGAGCTGCTGTGCCAGGACGCGCTGGAGCCCAATGCCTGTGAGCCCTGCCTGCAGGATGTGGAGCGCATTTACAAAGCGCTGCAGTCTCTGAGCGATCGCATTAGTTCTCCCTACCTAGAAGACTCCTTGCCCCTGGCAATTCAGCATTTTTTGCAGCCCTGGCGGCCCCGACTGCCCCTCCAGGTCGAGCTGCACGACCCTTGGGAGATTGAGCCCGCTGAAC
>DATNQE010000032.1:0-3221 GCA_036702895.1 Trichocoleus sp.
GCCAGGGATTTTTTTTGCTTTTTTATTCCTTTGAGGAATTGCTTTGCGGGTCAGCTGCTTCGCTTAAGCTCAAGTCCGTCGCCAAGCCTGAGGTAGCGCTGGAGTAGGCCACATTGATCTGGCTTTTGCGCTCGTAGAGCCAGTTCATCCAGCGGGGGTCGAGGCGCGCGTGGTACATCAGCTTGAGCAGCTGGTTCAAGGCAGCTTGTTGGTACACCCCTCGCTGACGAAATCGCCGGGCCGACGTTACGACCTGACCTGGCAGCAGTACGGGTGGGCCAAACTGGCTGAGCTGCTGGCTCAGCACGGTATCCTCAAAAATATCCATATCGGGCACGCCGCCGATTTTTTGCAGCAGGTCACGGCGAGCAAAAATGCAGTGGTCGAGATAAAGGATCTGGCTACGGTGCGATCGCACCGTGTTGGAATACCAGGACGTGAAGCGCAGCAGCCAGTGATCATCGTCAAAGCTGTGGTGAAAGCCCCCCCAAGCTACCTGAGGCTCTGCAATGCAGGCGGCTATTTGAGTCAGCGCATTAGTTGGCAGCAGGGTGGCTGGATGATGCAGTAAGACCACCTCGCCGCTGCTGGCGTAAATACCTGCGGTCAATCGCTGAGCGCGGTTTTGAGCATCGGTTTCGAGGATTTGCCACTGGGGGTAGCGGCGCAGCGTTTCGAGCGTGTTATCGCTGCAGGGGCTCACCACCGCGATTAATTCCTTGGGGCCGCTCTGGCTGTCCAGGTTCTCTAGAATGCGCTCCAGATACCCGTGGCGCATTTCATTCAGGCAGGGCAGGACGACGGAGATCAAGGCGTTTGCTCAGAAGAGTGCCTCTTGATCTTACGGTTTTACCCATAGTGCAAGGATTAGACGGCCCTGAAAATTTGAGGCTCCAATCCCTTGTAACCCCATCCAAAGCCTCTGCATTGGAACGTCGCCTAGCTCAGAGTGCTTGCTTTTGTGATGGTAACCCCCTCAAGCCGATGCCCAGGCCAAGCCCGGGCACCAGTGGAGGGTTTAGCTCGCGGTCATGCCCGGCTTGAGGACGACCTTGATGCAGTTTTCCTCCTTGTCGCGGAAGATTTTGTAGGCTCTGGGAGCATCTTCTAGCGGCAGGGTGTGAGTGATGACAAAAGTAGGGTCGATTTCCCCGTTCCGAATGCGCTCCAGCAGGGGCCGCAGGTACTTGTGGACGTGGGTTTGGCCCGATTTCATGGTCAGGGCTTTGTTGACAAAGGCACCCATCGGCACTTTGTCGATAAAGCCGCCGTAAACGCCCGGGACCGAAACCGTACCGCCCTTACGGCAGGCTGCGATCGCTTGTCGCAGCACCATGGGTCGGCCCGTTTCAATGCGGAACACCTGCTTAATGCTGTCGTACATCGGAAGAAAGCCGGTGCCGTGGGCTTCCATCCCCACCGAATCAATACAAGAGTCAGGACCGCGTCCGCCCGTCATTTCTTTGAGGGCCACGCCAGCGTCCATCTCTTCGTAGTTGATCAGCTCGGCTCCAGCCGCCGCTGCCATCTCTAGCCGCTCGGGGAAGCGGTCGATAGCAATGACTCGCTCTGCCCCCAGCATGAAAGCGCTGCGAATGGCGAACTGGCCTACTGGACCGCAGCCCCATACCGCCACCGTGTCCCCGGGCTGAATATCGCAGTTTTCAGCGGCCATGTAGCCAGTGGGGAAGATATCGGTGAGGAACAGCACCTGCTCATCGGTTAGCCCTTCAGGAATTTTCAGCGGGCCGACATCGGCGAAGGGCACCCGCACGTACTCAGCCTGGCCGCCCGCGTAGCCCCCCACTAGGTGAGAGTAGCCAAACAGCCCTGCCGGAGAGTGGCCCCAGAGCTTTTCGGCCATCCAGCCGTTGGGGTTGGAGTTGTCGCACAGAGACCAGAGGTCGCGATTGCAGAAGAAGCAGTTGCCGCAGGAAATGGTGAAGGGCACGACAACGCGATCGCCAATGGCCAGGTTTTTGACCGCCGGACCCACCTCCACGACTTCACCCATAAACTCGTGGCCCAAAATATCCCCTGACTTCAAGGTGGGGATAAAGCCGTCATACAGGTGAATGTCGGAACCGCAGATGGCGGTGGAGGTGACTTTGATGATGGCGTCGCGAGGATTGAGAATTTTAGGATCAGGGACGTTATCCACCCGCACGTCCTGGGCACCGTGCCAACAAAGCGCTTTCATGCAAGATTCTCCAGTGATGGTTTATGGGGCTGCTGGCTCTACTGCTGACCTTGATAGTGCTTGAGCACGCGGCTCTCCTTGGGGTTGAGATCGGCAGGAGCATCAGCTTCGCGGGCTCGGTCCGCCATCTCGCGCAGTTTTTGGCTAGCGGTCTCGCGGCCATGCAAAATGGCTTCGTTACGCTGCTGCGTCTTGCCCTTCATCTGCATCGTGGTGTCTACGCCGCTGAAGACATCCTTGGAAAGCTGGTCGGCTTTCTTCGCAGCGGTTTGCAGGTCAACGCCGCCCTGGTTGGTTTCGTGGGACAGCGGGTTGTAGGACTGGCGCAGGGGTGCGTCGGTGCGGGCATCGTCCAACCCGGCGGCCAGAGAAGTGGGCATCGGCAGCAGGCTGACGCCAAACCACAGCACCACCTGAAAAAGGCCAATCAGCAGCAGGCGACGGGCTGCCGAGCCGTGCAGAAGGGAGGATTGGGTGAGGGACCCAAAGCGGGACAGCAAGGATTTCATATAAAGTCGGGGGATTAGGGGAGTAGGGGGTAATTGGGTAGGGAGGAAGCCCTCCTGCCGTAGCGCTCAGATAGGGTAGCTGCTGCGACAGGAAGGGTTGGGTTTAGGGTCTGAAGTTCAGCGCGGCTTAGGCGCCTCGGGGCTGGCCTTCGTTAGTGGCGATTTCGCCAGCTTCCATGAGCATTTTGAAGCGAGCGAGCTCATCACCAATCTGCTGCTCGGGCTCTTCGCCAAACAGCTTTGCGATCGCAGCCGTCAGCGCACCGCCCGGCGGGCTGTATTCCATGACAACTTTGACCTCGGTGCCCCGGTTGCCCGTAGCAGGCTGAAAGCGGACAAAGCCGGAGTTTTCGATGTCGGCGTTGTCGAGGGAGCGCCAGGCGATTAGGTGGTCGGGCTCATCGGTGACCACTTCGGCGTCCCACTCGACCTGGTTGCCCAGGGGAGCTTTGCTTACCCAGTGGGAGCGATTGCCCTCCATCACGGTGACTGACTCGAGGTGGCGCATGAAG
>DATNQE010000046.1:0-4085 GCA_036702895.1 Trichocoleus sp.
CTAGAGCTAAAGAGGAAGGGGGTTTAGAGCTAGTAGAAGCTCACCTTGAATTTCCGAAAGGGCTTCTGTAGCTTTTGTCGAGCTAGTTAGGACGTTTGAGAGGAACGGGGGTGGAGGCGCAGTTCCCAACCAGAGGTTCCACCCTTGGCCCTCAGGTCCTAATCAATCCGTCTACTGCTATAGTTCCTCACAAACCACAGTCTCGACGGCGTCTGTTGAGGGTAGCCTGGAGCTGCTCTGTCATACCGAGTTTGGCGTTGCTGTAGAGCCGGTCGTATTCTCTGCGAAAGTGGGCAGCTACTGTGGAGTTGCGAATTACTAGAAGATTTTCGTCGTTGGTTTCATTGGCGGCTTTGCTCCAGTTTTGGGACCCGATAATCACCGTGGCATCGTCAACGAGAGCAAACTTATGATGCAGCTTGTCGCCTTGAGCTAGATGAGGAACGCCAACTGATAGAAGCGGCTGGGGCCAGGGCTGATTGTAGCTTTCATAGCGACACTGCTGATTTGGCATAGCAACACCCAGCATGTCGAGCCCTTCGCTGTAGTCGCGGTAGGCAAAGCCAGGATCGATAAGGGCCTTGACCTGCACTCCTCGAGTAGCGGCCTGGTATAGCGTATTGCTCAACGCCTGCTCCGAAAAGACGAACAGTGCCATATCAATTTCGCGTTGGGCCTGCTGTAGGGTCTTTGCAATTAGGCCATTGACGCTTTGGGCCCACGTTTGGGGTTTGGGGGTGGGAGAGAACTGTACTTGGAGAGCAGACCCCGGCAGCAGGAGCGATCGCACTCCCCGATAAGATTTCTTCAGGCCAAAAACACTATCTCGCTTGCCAGAGGGGCCGTCCCCCCACATTTGGTTGAATTCCTCAGTGTATATTGCAGCGAGGGCAGGACTAACAATGACGAGTTGAGCATTGGCATTGCCGCGGCTCTCAGGGGAGCTAAAATCGCCGTGAACGTCGCTAATTGTCCAGTTGGCTGAACCTGCTAGCACTGTTTGATGATCGATAACGGCAAATTTGTGATGCATTAGGCCACTGCCTTTGGAGCCATCAGCGGTATCGTCTAGCAGCGGAATTTGGGCCTGCTGCAGGATGTAAAAGGCATCACGCTGATCGCGCTCTTTGAGGCTGAGTTTACCGTCGCGATTTTTATCGACCAGGGAATTAAATTCGCTATATTTGGCCTGCCGATACTCGTCTAGCTGCCCTACCTGAGCTGCACTCAGACTGCTCCATGGGCGACTGTAGGTATTTTCCACAATCAACCGGATTTGCACTCCAACGCGGGACTGCTGGCTCAAGGCTCTAGCCACGTCTGGCAAATTCAACTCGTGAACAGCAATGTCGATGGATGATTTGGCCTGACTTAGGGCATCGACAATAACCTGCTCCAGGTTGTCGCCGTAGCGAGTTGTCTTGCGATAAGGCTCGCTGTAGACGCTGGCTGGATTTTGGTTGAAGTAGACCTTGATGTAAGCATCTTGAGGTAGAGGAGCTTGCGCTGGAGTTAGCGCTAAGCTTGCCCGCCAGCTGCTTAAGCCCCAGATTAAAAGCAGCCCCAATACAAAAGATGCTCCCCATCGAAGGACAGGAGATTTGGGTAGAGGCACAGGAAATGACTGCAATTTTTGATATCTCTAGTCATCCCCAGGTGAAGAAGCCGCTAACAAGGAACGCCCTAGTCGATGCGCTCCAGCTGCCAGAGGATTTGGTTGCCTTCCCGACGCACGCGAGAGACTGTCCAGTTGCGCCAAGCCCAATACTCACCTCGGCTGGTAACGGCGCTGGCGTTAACATCCATGAGATCGGCCAGCTCAGAACTAGTAATCAGATATCCCTGTTTGGCAATCTCATCAGCGATCTGCAGTGTTTCCAAAGCATTACGCAGATTTGCCACCCGAACTTCGCGGGGCAGAGAGTCCAAATTATCGACAGGAGCGGAAGCACTAGCGTCAGCCATGACGATTTTTGAATAAACTTGGCCTTATCTTACGAAAATCCTAGCATTTAAGCTATTACTTGGCTGATACTCCTACCGAGGCGTGAGCCAAGGGTTTTCATGGAAAGCAGTTTATGTTTTCCAGATCACACCCTGTCAGGGGAGTTAACAGAAAATCGGGGTTGTTTTAGCCTTCTGGGGGCACAACAAAACCTGCCGAAATGGCTAAGAGGATAGCGAGAAAAAGGGCCAGTCGATCTGGGAAAGCACCGTGCTTAAGTTGGTAATTGGTAACAAAAACTATTCCTCCTGGTCCCTACGGGCATGGCTTTTTCTGCAGGAGAGTGGCCTTAATTTTGAGGAGGTTAAACTTCCTCTTTCTACCCGGCAGTGGCAGCAGAACATTGGCCGCTACACGCCTGCTGGTAAAGTTCCGGTGCTGCTGGATGGCTCGCTAAGCATATGGGATACTCTGGCGATTTTTGAATACGTGCTGGAGTGCTACTCAACAGCTATAGGTTGGCCTACCGATGGGGTAGCTCGTGCGATCGCACGCTCCGTCTCAGCAGAAATGCATGCAGGCTTTCTAGCAGTTCGAGCGGAACTGCCCCAGAACCTGCGCGCCCGTAAACACTGGATGCGTTCTCAGCTGTCTCAAGATTGCCAGCAGCAGATTCAGAGAATTGAGCAGATTTGGGCAGACTACAAAAGTCGGTATGGCCACACTGGAGACTGGCTGTTTGGTTCGTTATCAATTGCTGACATTATGTATGCACCAGTCGCGCTGCGGTTTGTCACCTACAGCATTCAAATTGACCCAAACGCGCAGTGGTTTGTAGACGCTGTTCAAGCCCTACCCTCGGTTCAGCAGTGGGTAGCCGCAGCAGCCGCTGAACCAGAAGCTTTGTCAGAGATTGATCAACTATAATCACTTGAGGCGCAGCACAGCCAATGTGCAATGCTGCCCGTTGGGGTGCACACAGTACAAAGTCGTCTGTTGGGATAACTGCTGAAGCAGTCTGCTGCGAACTAGCGGCGCTAGCAGGCGTCGTTCTTTTGTTCAAAGCCAGCATAAAAGTTCTTAGAATCCTTATTTTCCCCGCCAAAGTTCTCAATTTCCTCGGTCCATCAGCCCAAACTCTGCCCAAGTTAAATCGGCTGGGTTTAAATGGAAGGCGCAGATGGCTGTAACTGAAGTTGCGGTCGGAATCGGTGGTGTTATTTAGAAGCATGGTAAAGCCCCTCCAAGAGTTAAAGCCCCCTCAAGCCAAGCCAGCGCGGCTGCATCTGATCAAGCTACCGCAGATTTCCGTGGACGCGCTGCGAGCTTCCTTTCAACGGTTGTCGACGGGCGATCCCAAGACAGTAGTTTCTCCCTCCTACCTAGCAGTCGCCAGCGGTCTAGTCTTTACCAGCGTTTTAGCAGCTCAGTTTGTGCCCTTGCCCTTGGGTCCACTACAGCGGCTCAAGCAGCCCTCTGCATTCCAGGACACCCTGTGGCAGGCAACCGGCGTCGTGCGGCAGTCTATTGTAGGGCTCTACCGCGCCCAGCGAGTGCTGCTGCCGCTACCAGTGGCTGGCACAGCAGCTGCCGCTCAGCCGCCTAGCGCCACTCAGCCGTCTGGTGCTGCTCAGCCCAAACCGGGTCAAGCTCCGGGTCAAGCCGCGCCGACCGCCCGCGCAGCCGCCCCAGCGGCTGCTCCAGCCCAAGCTAATTTAAAGGCGCCTACGCCTCAGCGGGCCGTAGTTAACCCAGGGTCAACCATTGACAGCAACTTGGAGATGCGAGTTGCGATCGCGCGCAACGTCAGCACCCTTGAGGTAGGGGTTTCCAGCGACGGCTTTTTGATGGATCTCAACGGCCAAAACTACTGCAACCTGCCTGCTCAAACCAGCTACACCGCCCGTGCGACCGGCCAGGGCATGGACTTCGGCAACTGCCAGTTGGGCACAGCAGCCTGGCTAGAAGCGGCAGAGGGCGGCTATGTCTACATCGGCGGCAGCTGGTTTAAAGGCCGGGTACTGCTGTTAAATGACGGTGGCAACCTGCTAGCAGTTAACTTTGTGCTGCTGCAGGACTACCTCAGTAGCGTGGTGGGCAGCGAGATGTACGTCAACTGGCCCATCGAAGCCTTAAAGGC
>DATNQE010000050.1:0-5616 GCA_036702895.1 Trichocoleus sp.
GCTGCCACCCAAGCAACAATCTAGGCAACTAAGAGCGCGCAGCACCCCCCACAAAATCCCCTAAACCCACCTACCCTTAAGCCGCCGACTCATGAATCGGCAGCTGCCGACTCTCCATCGTCTCATCAAACAAATCAGTCGGCAGCGATCGCTCCACCGGATGCACCCCTGGCTTCTGCAGCTTGCCTTTCAGCAGCAGCTCAGCAATGCTGCCGGTCCCTAATCCAGTCGCTACCGCCGCACTTTCATGGGCAAAGCTGCTGCAGTAGTGTACTGGCCGGCCCTCCTTAAAGCCTTTGACATCGCAGCGCATCGCCACCCCAGTACCCGAGAAGCGATCAGTGACATCCGTCATGAAGTGGCTCACCTGAGCCAAAAACTCCACCGTCTTAGAGCTTCTTAGGATGGGAGCAGGCAGCCAGTGGGCCATTGACCAGGTGGCATGGTTGTAAAAGTCAGGCACCACGCCAAACTTGGTGATCACATCCTTAACCGGAAACGACTGCTGCAGCGTCATCGATTCAGGCATGTCGTACCAGTAGACGTGGGCGCGGCCATAGGGCTGCGGAAAATCAAGCGCTTCCCGCGCCGTGTAAGGTTTAATTTGCTTCCACTGACCGCCTAACCAAGCCTCAAAAGGCCGCTGTAACCCCAAAAAAGTGGTGCGCATCACGGTTACGCCCGCGCCGCCAGAGCCCGCAACAACGTAGCTCAGCTGCACCGACTCGGCCTTTTCTAAGGTTTCAATACCCTTGCGCACCATGCTGTTGGAGATGCCGGGAAACACGCCCGTATTAATGATGGCGGTAACCCCTGCAGCTTCAGCCGCTTCGTTTAAAGCCAGCGCCCGCTTTGTAAAGCCACGCTCGTCGCTGACGTCGGTGTAGTTGACGCCCTGCTCAATGCAGGTCTCTAGAACGTGGGTATCTCGGTAGTGAAAAGGGCCAGCAGCGTGAACGACCAAGTTAGCTTTTGCGATCGCCTCTCTCACCGCCTCGGGCTGCCCCAGGTCTAGCACCTGAAACTGGACTTTGGAGCCCAACTTTTCCATCACGGGGATGCCCATTTGAGGGCTGCGCCCGGTAATAGTGACCTCGGCGTCGGTGTGGGTCAAAATATCTCTGGCAATGCTGCGACCAATGCGACCGCAGCCACCAATAATTAAAACTCGATCCAGATCCATAAGTCGTTTGTGGTTATCTGCGTTTTTGGCTATCTATTCGTGGGTACCTGCTTAGCGATTTGTAAGCTACCTGTAGCCGTTCGGCTGCTGTTAAGACCCTAGTTGACCCCCCAGGAAAGCAGCATCATTCATCTGGCAGGCATTCAGCAGCTATCGGGCAGGAATTGGACAGAATTGGTCATAAAACTGCTGCCGGGGCCATCGCTAACCAGCCATAGCTGAGCCTCAATGAGCGTGGTAGAGGGGGTGTAGTAGGTGCGTGGTAGAGGGGTGCAGTAGAGGGGGCGTTACAGCGCTCAATCACAAACTGTACCCAAACGAGGCATTTAAAAACCGGACTGTGTCCTAGCGCGTTTTGCCCCAAACTCTATTTCTGTCAAAGTGTCTTGCCCAATGCAGCTTGGAGTTCTGGCCTAAAAACTTTAGCCAAGAAATAGTTTTGCGCTCAAAAGCCCCCATCTCCAGAATCTCACCTTGGGCACAGCAGAATCTATCTGGGGGCACTCAGCGGCCTAGGACATGTTTTTTTAGGCTGGGGCTAATCCGATTTGAGGTGAGAAATTCCTATGGTTCAAGCGACATCTAACTCCGAAAATTTTGATGCCGAGCAGCTAAAAGAAGCTATTCAAGAGGGAGAAGTCCAAAAGAAGGACGTCTCTGCGGGCAACTTCGATTCTGACTACGAACTAGCCCAAGAATTTGCGACCCCTGAGTCCAACACCAGCGGCACCGGCAGCAATCAGTCCCCCGGAGCGGGTAGCGAGACTGGCCCCTTCGCCGGCAACGCCAATGAGCCCGGTAACCCCGCAGCCTTCCGCGAAATTGCCCATGAGGTGCAGCCTGAGCAGGAAAGCCGCTAACGCTACTCCCTGCAGTCAGGTACTGGATTAATCATTCCTCACCAGGCATTCGCACAGCCGGCAGTTTCATTTCTCTGCCCTAGCGGCGAATGCCTGTGTTTTCAATTCAAACACGAGGCCCATCAATGCCTTCCCCAGTCGAAGTTTTAGACGCCACCAACGCTACCCTGTCGGCTGAACAGGCAGAAGCCTCCTCAGTAGAGCTTTGCAGCCAAATTGAGGAGTCGATGCAGTCGGCAGCGGCCGCTGGGCTACACCACGTTTCTGATGAGTGGCCTGGCATTCGCCGTAAGCGCAGCGGTAAGGGCTTTAGCTACTACGATGCCCAAGGCAATCGCATCCAGGACCCCAAGGAAAGACAGCGGCTAGAGGCATTGCGTATCCCTCCGGCCTGGCAGGATGTCTGGATTTGTCCCAAGGCTAACGGCCATCTGCTGGCGACAGGGCGCGATGCGAAGGGCCGCAAACAGTACCTCTATCACCCCGACTGGAACCGCTTTCGCAATGAGGCTAAGTTTAGCCGCATGGTGCCTTTTGGTCTGGCCCTGCCCAAGATCCGCGAGCGGGTAGAGAGCGATCTGCGCAAGCAAAAGCTCAGCCGCGAGAAGGTGCTAGCGGTAGTCGTGCGGCTGCTGGGGGAAACCTTCATCCGCATCGGCAATGACGAGTACGCGCAGAAAAACCGCTCCTTTGGCCTCACGACTCTGCGCGATCGCCATGTAGAAATCAGCGGCAGCACCATCAAGTTTCAGTTTCGCGGTAAGCACGGCATTGAGCACGAAATTGAGGTTTGCGATCGCAAGCTGGCCAACTTGGTTAAACGCTGCCGCGACATACCAGGCTACGAGCTGTTTCAGTATTACGACGAAGACGGCAAGCGCCAGTGCATCAGCTCTGAAGACGTCAACAACTACCTGCGCGACATCACGGGCGACAGCTTTAGCGCTAAAGACTTTCGCACCTGGGCGGGCACTGTGCAAACGGCCCTGATTCTGCGCGACATCGGCCCTGCTAGCACCAAGACTGAGGCCAAACGCAACATGGTGCAGGCCGTGAAGGAAATTGCCAAACTGCTCGGCAACCGCCCCGCTACCTGCCGCAAATACTATGTCCACCCCGTGATTCTGGCCTGCTACGAGGATGGTACCCTGCTGCCCGCTCTGGAGTCGCCGCCTGAAGGCGTTGTGCCAGAAGCGGCCGATGGCAACGGTCTGAGCCAAGAAGAACAGGCTGTGCTAGCGCTTTTAGAGCAGTACCTCGACCCGGCTATGATCAGCGCTTAGGCCGCATAATTTGTTGGCTCACCGAATCCTTACGCCGTTAGCCACTGCGGCTGCGAGCGCTAGAATGACGGCCATGGAGCTGCTGTTGCTGCGCCTCTCACCCGGCGGCCGTCGCTTAAAGACATCGGGGCAGTATGAATCTAACCATTGCCCAAGCCGCTCTGACCCAGTATGACCTGCCCAACGCTGAACTAACCTTCCTCGGTCAAAGCCAAAACACAACCTTTCGGGTTGATACGCCCTCAGGCGATCAGTTCCTGCTGCGCCTGCACTACGGCATTGAGGCTGCTGACGACGCGTCTCAAGAAGTTTGGAGGCAACCCTCGGCAATTGAGTCTGAGCTGCTGTGGCTCAATGCGATCGCACATGATACCGATCTAGTCGTGCCTCAGCCGATGCAAAATCGCGTCGGCAGCTGGGTAACGCGCGTTGGCGTGGAGCTTAACGCGTCAATCTCCTGTTCGCTGCTGCGCTGGGTCGAGGGTCGCTCCCTTGACGGCGAACCAACAGCAGCTCAGGCTTGCCAACTGGGAAGTCTAAAGCTGATTACGAGGTGTTTCAGCAGGCCGCTTCACAGGTACAAGAACTGATGTCTGGGCTTCGGCAGACTGACGGCACCTGGGGCTTGATTCACGCCGACCTTCACCAGGGGAACTACGTTTTGCATGGTGAGGAAGTGCGCCCAATCGATTTTTCGCGCTGCGGCTTTGGCTTCTATCTCTACGATATTGGTCAGGCGTTAGGCGATCTGGAGCCGCCGTTGCGATCGCATTTTTTTAAGGGCTACACCCGCATTCGGTCGCTGCCCCAGGAGTATGTGGACATCGTTGAAGCATTTTTTGTGGGTGCTACTGTAGAAAACTTTGCTTTTCTCAGCGCCAACCTCCAGGAGCACGAGTGGCTTGCTCGGGCTGTCCCTTATGTTGTGAAGAACCACCTGCATCAGTACCTAAGGGGCAAGACCTTTCTCTTTCTGGTATAGCAGTCGACTCTAGGAATCGTGCGTTTCGGCTGTAGTCTTAAGCAGCTTGGAAGCAACGGTTTGAAGGCGATTTCTGCAGAAAGTTCAGCTTAAACCTACTTTCTATTTCCCAACAAGCACAGCTTTTGAGAAGCTAGCAGCTGAGCCTCTCCGAAAAACCGTTTCTCTAACAACCATATTTTTAACGGCTATTGTTGAATCAAACAAGGTCTGCCAGGGCTGAACTTATAATCTTTGTGTCGTCAGATGCTCTTTCGATTGGCTTAACTTCAAAAGGGGTGTCAAAAAATTTTTTGCGCCTAGAGAATGATGGAGCTTAAAAACTGACTCTGTAGGGTAAGGCTATAGCTTTACACTCCTTAAGGAACCTCAAATGGCAACTCAAAAAGCAACTAAAGACCAGCAAGAACACGCTTCAAAAAACGACAAAAATCAAAAAGAAACTGCTTCTAAAGCTGCCGAAAACGGTCACGATAATGCTGAGATCGGTCAGGACATCGACCAGCTTCTGCAAACTCTTGACAGCGACTTAACCGATATCGATACGGAAAGCGCTCTCAGCCTGATCGACCATTGGCACGGCTTTTTGAAAAAGGCTAAAGAGCCCGGCACTCAAGAGCTCGCCGCCGACCTGAAAGATCTGCAAAAGATGCTCAAGGGCGGCAAAGCAACGGGTCACGAAATCAGCGAAGTATTGATTCACATTGGCGAGCAAACCAGTGAGTTTTCGGGTGAGGCCGAAAAAGGCCTTAAGCAGCCTGTGCAGCGCCTCGGTAAGCAGCTCCGCAAAGCCGGAACGTCTGTTGCTAAAGCCGAAGACCAGGAGTATCACGAGCAGCTCGATGCAGTGCTAGAAAAAGCCGAAGAGGATGATCTCACTGCGCTCGATACCGAAGCCGCTGTTGGTGCCATCGACTTCTGGTACAACCTGCTGCACAAAGCAGAGGGCGAGCAGTACAAAGCGTTGGCCAACAGCCTGAAATCGCTTAAGCAAGCGCTCAACCGAGGCAACTCCAAAGCCGAAACAATTGCTAAAGCCCTGACTCAAGTAGGCGAACAAACTGCCGAGATCGCCTCTGAAACACCTCGTGGTTTCAAGGGTGCTGTGCAAAAGCTCGGCAAGCAGCTCACTAAAGCGGCTGAGTCGCTAACCGAGACAGCAGAAAGCAAGTAGAAGCACTACAGAATCAGGATTTCATAGCGCTTTAGGAGCCTTTAATCGAGGCTCCTTTTTCTGTTGAGCATCCCTCAGCCAAGCCGGAGGTATAGCTTGCGTCGAGCTAGTTAGGACATTTGAGAGCAGTGGGG
>DATNQE010000057.1:0-3256 GCA_036702895.1 Trichocoleus sp.
TGGCCACCGCCTGGTGGTCGCTGTGCCAATTGCGCCTCCTAGCACCGTGGCTGAGCTGCGCCATGAGGTTGATGACGTGGTTTGCCCGCTTCAACCCGACCCGCTTTACTCCATTAGCCTTTGGTACCGTCACTTTGATCAGACCAGCGATGCCACAGTGTGCGAACTGCTGGGGCAAAGCTCGGGCATTTGATTTCAACGTTTTGATTTCAACGTTTTGATCTCAACACGAAGTAGGGTTGCCCCGGCCTAGAGCAGATGGGGCATGCTGCTGCCCACCAGCCGCAGGCCCAAAAGCAGCAGAAACGCTGCAAACAGAATTTTTAATCGCTGTCCCGGCAGCACATGGGACAAATGGGTGCCCAGCGGTGCGCCCACCACAGTAAACGGGGCCACTAGCGCTACCGCAGGCCAGTAGATATAGCCAGACGCCCAGGGCAACACCTGGGTATGCCCGGCTGACACTAAAAAGGCCAGTGTGCCTACTACAGCGATGGGCAGTGTGAACGAGGCCGATGTACCGCTGGCCTGGCTAACGGGGAGCCCAGCAAAGAGCAAGAACGGCACGCTGATCGCGCCGCCGCCAATGCCCAAAACCCCAGACTTAAAGCCAATAGCGACCCCCACTAGGCCAGTCAACCAGAGTTGGGGATGCCCAGCCTCTTTGGCTGCTGCCTTCCAGTCCAGCAGCATTTTGAGGGAAACAAACAGCAGAAACAGGCCAAAGACCATCTCTAGCCAGTCGGTGGACATGTGGTTAGCCAGCAGGTTGCCCAGAATGACGCCAATGCCGATAAAGCCAATGATGGTGCGAAAAATATTCCAGTGCACATCGCCTCGGCGGTGGTGGAACCAGGTTGAAGCGGCTGAGGTGAAAATCATGATGCACATAGATGTGCCTGCCGCCACGTGCATCAGGGTTTCGTGAGGCAAGTCCATCAGGCCGAAGAGGTAAAACAGGCCCGGCACAATTACCATGCCGCCACCGATGCCAAAAAGCCCCGATAGCCCGCCAGCTGTAACACCAAGCGCCGCAAACAGCAGTAGGTTCAGTCCGCTCTCAAATGCACTGTCCATGGTCGCCCTATTTCCACGTCCACCGTGGCTCTGGGATTTTAGTCTTGTTTTTAGTCCTGTTTTTAAGGCAGTTTTTGATTTTAGAGTTTGGTTCTATTCTCTAGATTGTTTCCCAGAATCTAGACCTAGGGGCGAAAGGGCCCTTTGAGTGCCACTTTGTACTTCAAAAAGCTGCAATTTTTAGGAATATCAGAATTTATAGAGGCTGAGTATTTTTTATTATTCAGAATTTAGCAGTAGCTGACGCACTTAGCCGTATAAAGAATTGTGATCTGCCTGGGGCTCTTAGCCCGCTGGCAAAAGCTTGGCCTGATCCGTTTCTGGGCAGGGGGTTTGGTAAGCTGAAACGACTTTCAGCGCACAGGAGAGGGTGATGGGAAAACCCATGCGGGGAGTGGTTGCGGCCGGCCATCCCCTAACGGCAGAAGCCGGAGTGGCCATGCTGGAGCAGGGCGGCAACGCATTTGACGCAGCTGTGGCGGCGGTACTGACTGCCTGCGTTACCGAGTCGACGCTCACTTCAGCGGCGGGCGGCGGCTTTTTGCTGGCTCACACTGCCCAAGGTGAAGACACGCTCTTTGATTTTTTCTGTCAGACGCCCGCCGTCAAAGACCTCGATAGGCCGCCTCACTTTTACCCGATTCAGGCGAATTTTGGCGATGCAGTGCAGGAGTTTCACATTGGGCTGGGGTCGATGGCGGTGCCGGGGGTTTTGGCTGGGCTGCTGCAGGTGCATCAGCGATTGGGGGTACTGCCTTTGGATGCGATCGCACAGCCCGCGCTTCACTGGGCCAAGCATGGGGTAGAAATCGACCCCTTTCGGGCCTACTGCTTTGAGCTGCTAGAGCCGATTCTCACAGCCACGCCAGCGGCCAGCGCTATCTATGCTCCTCAAGGCCACTTGCTGCAGCAGGGGGAGCGACTGCACCTGCCGGAGTTTGCTGATTTTCTAAATCAAGTGGTTAAAACTGGGGCGGCTAGCCTGCACGACGGTGAGATTGCTCGGCAAATCGCCCACGACTGCGCACAGGCAGGCGGTTACCTGACCCTGGAAGATCTCCAGCGCTACCGCGTGATTGAGCGAAAGCCGCTGTCTATTGCATACCGGGGCACCACGCTGCTGACGAACCCGCCGCCTAGCTCTGGGGGAACTTTGATTGCCTTTGCGCTGAGGCTGCTTGAGCAGGCTAACTTAGGGGCTCTGGAGCCCGGCAGCCCGCACTATCTGAGCTTGCTGCGAGCCGCAATGAGTTTAACCAATCAGGCGCGGCGCGATGGGTACGATGCCAATCTTTATCAGCCCAATATTGCCGACTATTTTTTGAGTGAGCCTCATCTGGCCCATTATCGTCAGCAGTTCGAGGACTTGTCGATGGCTAAAGGCCGCATGAATAAGTGGGGCAGCACCACCCACGTTAGCGTGGTAGATGCGGCGGGCAACGCTGCCAGCGTGACGACTTCTAATGGCGAAGGCGCGTCTTACGTGATTCCCGGCACTGGCGTGATGATCAACAACATGTTGGGTGAGGAGGACCTCAATCCGTTGGGGTTTCACCAGTGGCAGCCCAATCAGCGCATCTCTTCGATGATGGCGCCTACCCTCGTGCTGCAGGATAATCGCCCTCAGTTGGTGCTAGGTTCGGGCGGTTCTAACCGAATTCGCACCGCTATTTTGCAGGTAATTCTCAACAAAATTGACTTTGCCATGCCTCTACAGGCGGCGGTAAGAGCCCCCCGCATTCACTGGGAGCGAGGCAGCCTGCACTTGGAGCCAGGATTTGACCAGGCGGCTCTGGCGGCGGCAGGGGTTGGCGCTAGTGACAAGCAGGTGTGGTGGCAGCAGGCCAATATGTTTTTCGGCGGCGTTCATGCGGTTGCGATTGAACCCGATGGGCGGCTGGAGGGCGCGGGGGATGAGCGTCGCGGGGGGGCGGTGGCGTTTAGCGATTAGTCTTTGGCTAGCACACCGGTTCAGCCAAAGTGGCGGTCCTGAAAAGTCTGACCAGCTATATCATCTAGGCAGCTTTTGTCCTCAAAATGACCCCTAACTCTGAGCTAAACCCATGAGTGTCTTGAGTACCGTTGCGGGAATTATTGCCCTGGCGCTTGCTCCGATTGCGTTTCTCCTTTGGTTTTTCTACACTCGCGACCGGCTTAATCCAGAGCCTAGGGGTTTGAT
>DATNQE010000065.1:0-6018 GCA_036702895.1 Trichocoleus sp.
TTTAGAGGAATTTTCTGACTCTACTACCTGTTAACGTGGCCTTTTACCTCTCTAACCCTTCTGTCCTCTGCCACATACCCTCTGCCTTAGTTTCTAAAGCCGCTTCTCTAGATACTGACCAATCATGATCTCCTCGCCTGCGCGGGAAATGATGGTCTGGCGGGTGCGGTACTGTTTGCCAATGAGCTTGATTTCCTCCTCAAAGGCAGAGCCCTGGTACTCAGTCCGCAGGCGCATAGTTCTGGGATCGGGGAAGAGGTAGTAGGCGGTAACGGGCTTTGAAGTGGCAAACCCGCGATCGCGAAAGAGAGTGGACCCCCGCACGCCAAACACAGTGCTGCCCTCTACGGTTTTTTTGCTGCTGTCGATATAGTCGCTAGCCCAAGTGACTTTGGCTCCGCACACGAGGGGCTCTTGCGATCGCAGTTCATGCAGCCCTGCCAGATGAATTAATTCCTCAGAACCCTCAGGCAAAAAGCGAATTTGAATTTGGCTAACCACCTGTTGAGTTTCGCCGCTCTTAAGGGTGTAGTAGCGCCGCTCCGATTGCCAGTCCCCTTCTGAGTCCTTAAAGAACGCCTCCACAAGGGATTCAGCTAGTAAATGGGCAGTATCTGTTGAGAACGGCATACCTCAAATCCAATCCCTAAGACGATCAAGATGGCTAGAAAGTCAACCCTGCAAAGGGTTTATGTTAATTTTCTTAATTTAAGCTTAGCTGGCAGGCTCCAGAACCGCAATAACCCTTAAGGGTTAAGTCGTTCTGCTGCTGGATATAGTTTGAACACGCTACAAAGAAAAATCGGTAAGTATTTATACTTGCTGAAACGATTCAGGCTAGCGCTGTGATGGTATGCAGGCCGCCTGCTCAATTGCTAGGGCATTATCCTTGTTAATGTTTCGGGTCGTGTTCATTTCTCCATTGCCCGCCTCTATCGCCAGTATGATCGGTGTATAGACAGCTCATAAGTCCGAAAAACCGGGCTGTTTATAAGTCAAGAGGCTGAGCGATATGGTCGATAAAGGAACGGTAGCTGATTACGAATACGACGTTCGTACCCGAATTGTTGACATAGAAAGTGCCCCTTCCGGCATTCAAGCCATTCTCTACTCGGCTGATCGGGCAGGACGATTTCTTGACGCAACTGATTTACTACATCTGCAGCAGCTTAGGTTCGATGCCGAGTTGATTCCGGTGCTCAAAACGCTCGGTGAACATGCAGAAGCTATTGTCGATGCAGCTCGGCTAGATCTGTTAAGCCGCTTTCCCAGCATTACCGAACCGGGAGGCGGGCTATATCCACCCACTAGAGCCTCTGCCTGTTGGCGGGACCTATGGCACTTTCTGCGCTGCATCACCTACGGCATAGTGATTGGCCGGAGCCAATACACCAGTCCCCAAGGCTGTGCTAGGCTGCGGCAGCTCTATCAAAAGCTTGATGTCCCGCTTGATGCGATGGTTTTTGCCCTAGAAGCGCTTAAGCATTACAGTCTGCTGCAGCTGACCCCAAAACAGGCTGCCGAGCAAGCTCCCTGCTTCACTCATTTAATAGATCAGCTACGCGCCTTTCAGCAGTCTGACCAAGAGTAAGCTTCGTTCGCATTATACCGTAATCACTTTTCCTTCTGAGGGCACAGGATACTAAGGGAGGGAGCAGGCTAACTTGGAATGAACGCAAGGCAGATAAGGTACCAGTCTTTGCCCAACTGACAATGCCTAAATGACAACGGCTCTGCCCAAGCGACCTTGCCCCAAATGACCCCACTCAGAGTCGGCATAGGAGCTTGCCAGTTATCGAGTCGCTTTTGGGTTGGTCGCTTCTGGATTCGGCAGATTCAGCAGGAGGCGATGGGGAGAATGATTGTGAGTGATATAGCTTGCCCCCAGAGCGCCCCCTTTTTTCTGCAAACCTGTCGAGCTTGCGCCACAATGACTAGCAGCAAAGGCAGAGGCTGGCTGGAGGACAGTACAACTTCATGACACAGACCGGAGAATTCGCGCCTAAGAATCGGCTGTCCCTGTGGTGGGACAGCCTTAGCCCATTGTCAAAACTGCTCCTGGTGGCTCTGGCGGCCCCTCTGCTAGTCCTAAACGTTTGGGCCATCTCGACGATTTTTGGCTATTTCCGCTCCATCCTAGTGACGGTTTTGGTCGCGTCGCTGCTGGCATTTCTACTGAACTACCCTATGAGCGCCCTGGAGCGGGCTGGGCTCCAGCGAGGCCAGGCCGCAATATTGGTTTCCTTGGTGGCACTTTTTGCCTTTCTCACTCTGGGTGTGACAGTGTTGCCTCTGGTGATTACTCAAGCCCAGCAGCTAGTTGCCCGTTTGCCGGAGTGGTTTGACTCTGGCAAAAATCAGCTCCTCACGCTAGATGGTCGCATTGACGAGCTGGGCCTGCCCTTCAACCTGGATGTGGTCATCTCCCAAGCCAACGACCGCCTCAAGGTCCAGATCCAAAACCTGGCCGGGGAAGCGTTGAACTTGACTCTAGGGGTTGCGGTATTTACTGCCGGTAAGCTCTTTGACGTGCTGCTGACGGTCATTCTGACGTTCTATTTACTGCAGCATGGAGACGAGGTGTGGGAGAGCTTAATTGGCTGGCTGCCCAAGCAGATTCAAGAACCCTTCTCAAAAACGCTTAGCCGCAGCTTTCAGAATTACTTTTTGGGTCAGCTAATTGTGGCTACCTGCATGGGCCTGACGCTGACGACCATCTTTGTGCTGCTGAAGGTGCCCTTTGGACTCCTGTTTGGCCTGACGATTGGCCTGATTGCTCTAGTGCCTTTTGGCGGCACAGTGGGCATTGTTCTAGTGACTTTCTTGGTTGCTCTGCGCGACATTGGCATTGCCGTGCAGATGCTAATTGCGGCAGTGATCGTGCAGCAACTGGTTGAGAACGGCATTGCCCCAAGGGTGTTGGGCAGCGTAACCGGTTTAAATCCCTTCTGGGTATTTATCGCAATTTTGGCAGGGGCACGAGTGGGGGGCCTGCTAGGGGTCGTTGTCGCAGTTCCTACGGCTGTCGTGATCAAGGAGGCGCTGCTGTCGGTGCGCTCGGTTCGGCAAACAAATCAGTCTACTCGCTCTGCGGCCGGTGGAGTCAGTACCGTATTGACTCCAGAAGACTCGCCATCTGACCCTCGGCCTGAGCCATTGCCGGTTGAGAATTAGCGTTTAGCTGGGTCAGCGCTTAGGCGAGAGCTAGCGCTGCGATCGCTTGATTTGAGCAAGCGTGCCTTTTGCCAAAACGACGAGCACTAACGCGCTAAGAAAAACTGCTACCAGCAGAGCCCCTGCCTGAACCAGCATTACGCCAAAATCGGCGCTATGAATGCCCGCAGCGTGGGCCTGCTGGATTATGGCAATGCCCTCGGCAATGGCTAACCCTAGGGAGACACAAGTCGGCAGCCCCAAAACGGGCCAGCTTGCCAGCGTTACCCAGCGAGGCGTATAGGGACTGCTTAAACCTCGGTAAAGCTCACCTTCTGCCGCAATTTCTCCCATTGGGGTGTTGCCGTCAGGGAGCGACTCCTGGATGAAGTAGGGGACAGGACTAACGGGAATCTCAATAAACAATTCTCCGGTTTCAGGGGCCGGTAAGTACGACTCCGACTCACGATGCGAATTGGCAGAGCCTGATTCATCGGAACTGTTGGCGTCGGACATCATTCCCTCTCTGGTGCAATGGCCTTTCCTGAAGATTCACGACGCGCGGCCATAATTCCTCGAGAGGCCTGCACTTTGATAGGGAAGTTTACAAACAGTAGGGGCGATGCTTTTCCTCGACAGGGAAAAGGCTAGGAGTGGTTTGAGAGACGCTCTCCCCGAATCGATAGGTCAAGGAGCTGTATGGGATGCATCAATGGCATCGTCTGCCCCTGCTTAGCCAAATGGTTTTGAATTTGCAGAGAGCAGCCGGGGTTGGCTGAAGCAATCAGAGCGGCGCCGGTGTTGAGCAGGTTTGTCACCTTCATTTCGCCGAGCTCTTCAGCGGTTTGAGGCTGAAGCATATTGTAGATTCCTGCGCTGCCGCAGCATAAAGCTGCGTCTATTGGTTCTCGAATTTGAACGCCGGGAATTTGCTTGAGCACCTGGCGTGGCTGAGCGCTAATCTTTTGACCGTGAAGCAGGTGACAGGCGTCTTGATAGACCAGGACCAGAGGCCCCTCGCTGAGGGGATGCAGAGGAGCGGTGAGCCCGATCTCACAAAGGAACTCCTGCACGTCTTTGACTTTGGCCGAAAAGGCTTTGGCCCTGTCGCGGTAGTTAGGGTCATCCTTCAGGATGTGGTCATACTCCTTCAGAGTGTGGCCGCAGCCTGCGGCGTTGATAACGACGTAGTCGACATTAGCTTCCTCAAATACGTCAATCATGTGGCGGGCGAGCGCCTGCGCCTGGGCTTCCTCTCCTTGGTGGGCAGGTAAGGCTGAGCAGCAGCCCTGATTCTTAGGGATGACAACTTCACAGCCGTTGGCCGAAAGCACTCGGGCTGTCGCTTCGTTGACGCCGGAGAAGAAAACGCGCTGCACACAGCCCAAGAGCATCCCTACTCGAAAGCGCTGTGGGCCTTGTGCTGGTACGACCTCAGCCAGATTGTCCTGAAAGCACTCCAGGGTGACGGGCGGCAGCAAGGACTCCATAGCGGCCAGATTAGGAGAAATTTGCCGAAGCAGCCCTGTGCTCTGCACCAGTTTGGAGAGCCCCAGTTTTTGGTAAAGACCTAGCGGAGTGAGCAGTAATCGCAGTCGGTCAGGGTAGGGAAAGAGAGAGAAGATAAGGCCCCGCAGTAATTTTTGAGGCAGGCTGCGGGAGTGATTGCGCTTAATCTGTGGGCGGACGGCTGCAATCAGCTTGTCGTACTGCACGCCGGAGGGGCAGGCGGTGGTGCAGGCCAGGCAGCCTAGGCAAGAGTCGAAGTGCTGTACGGAGGCCGGTGAGAGTGGTGCTTCTCCCTTGTTGATGGCGTCCATCAAATAGATGCGGCCCCGGGGCGAGTCGTTCTCTTTGCCAATGACTCGGTAGCTGGGGCAGGTAGTCAGGCAAAAGCCGCAGTGGACGCAGGCGTTAATTAGCTCAGGGCTAGGGGGGTCATGGGGGTCAAACCCATCGCTAGCGGGCAGGTTAGAGGCCAGGCTGGTGTCGAGGCGGATGCCTGATTGGAGCGGGTTGTCAGACGTTTGCATTCGCGGTGTGGGAGAATCGGCCTCCCTCCAGAGTATCGTGCGGGGATAGCGGATTGAGAAAGTGCGGCTGCGATCGCACTTAATTGTTCCTGATCAAGGTTCAATAATAAGGATGAAAAAAAAGTGGGGGTGATCCTGAAACTTACCTCCTCCTTTTGGGCAATTTTTTAGAGTGAGAAGTCTGAGGCTAAGGGTGACTGTAATGAAGCGTCCCGACTTTTTCAAGATTGTGTTTACTGATTTCTGGTGCTGCGCGCTGTTTGCGGTTGCCATTACCAGCGCCGTTTTCTTCGTCCTGGTGCTGACCGTGCCGCTCTCGGTGGTGGCCGCTGTGCTGCTTATCCGACGAGTGAACATGATTCGGGAGGTGTTCACCCATGGGGTCTCCACCACAGCGCTGATCACGCAGAAGAAGTACGGCAAAGGGGAGTGGCTGCTGCGCTACGCCTATAGCTACGACAACGTGACCTACGAGCGCGGCAACTATGTGATAAAAGCGCTGGCCCGACTGGGCAAAGGCGATCGCACAGAAGTCTTTGTTAATCCCAACAAGCCCAAGCAGGCCTTTTTGACAGCTTTTTACCTGGGCTAAAGTAGCGACTCGTACGCTCTAAAATATTTCCGCCGTTCCACCTAAGGCCCCTGCTTCAGGTGGAATTCGTCTATGGGAGCCGGCACGACAATGTAGCCGCTGGTGCGATCGCCCAAAACCCAATTGCGCTCTGTGCCCCAGACCCACCAATGGGCGGCAGCATAGGCACAAATCAGGCTGTCTAGCTGATCTTCTACCGCCTTGAGGGCTTTGCCCTGTTCCGGAATGGGCGGCAGATCT
>DATNQE010000077.1:0-5933 GCA_036702895.1 Trichocoleus sp.
TGTCGGAGTTTTGGCCCGCCTCCACCAAAGCGGCCTCGACGGCGTTTAGGTCAGCCATGTCGGCCACGTGAACTTCTAGGCGCTGCAAGCCCAGGTCATCTCGCAGCTGCTGCACAGTGCCGATCTGCTGAATCTGCCCGCCGTACATCAGGGCAATGCGGTTGCAGCGTTCGGCTTCGTCCAGGTAAGGGGTAGCAACCACAATCGTGGTGCCTTCACTGGCGGCCAGGGTAGCCAGCACGTCCCAAAATTCCCGCCGCGAAACCGGGTCAACCCCGGTGGTGGGCTCATCCAGCAGCAAAATCTCCGGCTGAGAGACCAGAGCACAGCACAGAGCTAACTTTTGCTTCATGCCGCCCGAGAGCTGCCCGGCCAGCCGATCGCCAAAGTGCTCCAGGCTCATCAGCCGCAGGTAGCGATCGCGCCGCTCCTGAAAGCGGGCCTTGGGCACCTGGCGCAGTCCGGCACTGTAGCGCAGGTTCTCCTCCAGGCTGAGGTCCAGGTATAAAGAAAACTGCTGGGTCAAGTAGCCGGTTTTAAGCCGGGCATCGCGAGGGCGAACGCCCAGTACCCGAATGTCTCCCGCAGAGGGCTCCATTACCCCCGCCAGAATGTGAAAGGTGGTCGTCTTCCCGGCTCCATCTGGCCCAATTAGGCCAAAGACTTCCCCCCGCTTCACCGTGAAGTTCAATCCCCGTACAGCTTCAAACGCACCGTAGCGCTTTTGCAGCCCCGCTACCTGAATCACATCCTGAGCATCGGGTTCAGGGCTCCGCTGGACGCGCAGGAGTGGGGATACCTCTAGCGACCCTTGAGCAGGCAAAATCTCTAACGGTTCCGGCGGCATAGCTCCATCCCCCAAGCTCTACAGATCTGCCTCTGCCACAAACTCGGTCACAGGCCCAATCCCAGGCTCAGCTATAGGCCTAGCTATAGGCCTAGCCACAGGTCCAGTCTAAGATCCAGGGTCAACCACAATCTCTCCATCTGCAGGCATACCCGGCTTGGCAAAACCCTGGGGATTTTCGATGGCTAGCTCAACACCAAATACCTGGCGCACTCGATCTTCCCTGAAGTAAATGTTTTCGGGCGTAAAGGAAGCTTCGGGATCCACCGCACGCACCTCGGCGGCCAGCGGCTGCTCAGGAAACGAGTCGAGATACACCTGCGCCGGCTGACCGATCTGGATCTGCCCCACTTCGCCTTCAGGAATAAAGCCCCGCAGATACACATCCTCCAGGTTGATCAGCGTCAGCAGCGTCGTACCGGGGCTAACCACCGTGCCCGGCTCCACGCTGCGCGTCTGCACAATGCCAGCAATGGGGCTCACAATTTGCAGATTGCCCAGCCGCGCTGTTGCCTCCTGCACTGCCGCCTGGGCACTGGCGACCTCTGCCTGGGCGGTTTCTACCTGGGCCTGGGCCACCGCTAGCTGCTGCTGCAGCGTGCCAATCTGGGCACTGCGAATGTTGGGATTGAGCCCTGAGCTTTGAGCCTGGGTCAGGGTGCCCTGGGCAGCATTGACCTGGCGCTGAGCGGCGTTAGCGGCAGCAACCCGACTGCTGACGACCTCCTGGGCAGTCTCGAGAGTAGTCTCAGCCTGGTCGAGCTGCTGACGACTGACGGCCCCCTGGGCAAACAAAACGGCGGTGCGATCGCGATTCGTCCTAGCGAGCTCAAGCTCAGCCTGGGCCTGCTGCTGCTGGGCTTGAGCTTGAGCGTAGCCCGCCTCGGCAGCCGCCAGCGATCCCTCCGCCTGGCTGATGCGTCCGGCGCTTTCTCCGGTTGCCTGCTCCCGCGTCAGCGTAGCCTCCTGAATCTGGTTTTGAATCACGCCGAGCTGCAGCTGGGCCTGGCGCTGCTGCTGCTGTGCCGCCTGGAGCCGAGCCTGGGCGCCTGCCACCTGGGCCCGCAGCTCAGCCTCATCAAGCACTACCAGTACTTGCCCCTGTTCAACCCGATCTCCCTCCCGCACCGAGACAGACTCGATCCGGCCCGATACTTTAGAGTCCACGTTGGTGGGATAGCCTTCAACTCGGCCACTTAGCTCCAGCAGCCCGTCGTCTGCACGGGGCCAAAACCGCCAGGCGGCCCAGCCCATCCCCACTAACAACAGCAGCGGCAGCAACAGCAGCGCCTTTGGCCGCCGCTTACGGGCTGTCGTTGCAGGAGCTCCGGCTACCGGTTCATAGTCTGACTGCCCTGGTTCAGAAATGGTTTGGCTCATACAGACTCTCTTCTAACCCTAGATTGCTCCCAGATTGGCCCTAGGCTGCCTAGGGCTGCTTTGAAATAAACCCGCGCTTCCTGCTTAGCCTCCCCATCAATAGCCCTAGCAGTGACCAGCCAAACCCCTGTTGTTAAGCAGGCGTAGTTGCTACGTCAAACCGCTCCGAAACGGGTTCAGAAGAGCGCTGACCGTAGATCTTCACCCTTTCCGGCTGAGCCCAGAGGATCATCTTGGGGTCGTACGGGCTGTTGAGGTACTCATGTTTCGGCAGAATCCGCAAAGACAGCCCCTGCAAACCGCTGGTGGTATAGGTGACATCAACACCGTACTGGCTTCTACCCTGGGAGTCCTGCCCCTGGTAGATCATGGGCGTTGTCATGCCGCTGTGGATTTCGCCATCGACACTGACAACTCCCTGATAAAGCTCAACCTGAATATCGTCTGGCGTCAGTCGTCCCAAATCCAGACGAGCATCTACTTGAAACAGCTGGTTGACCTTCAGCTCTGCAGCATCGGAAATGTATATTTCCTCAATGCGGATGTCGTACCAGTGCTCCATCAGGCGGGTCTGCCAGTGGGCCAGCTCTTTGGCAGGGGCAAAGCTGTCTACCGTCAGTTTGGAGAAGCGATCGCTAGCGGCAAAGTAGCCTTGAGTTGCGTAATCCTGCACCATACGAGCGGTGTTGAACTGAGGCGTATTCAGCCGAATGGCATCCTTCATTTTGGCCACCCACCCCCGCGGAATTTCGTCCTTATCACGGGTATAGAACAGGGGCACTACTGCTTTTTCCATCAGCTCGTAGAGGGCATTGGCCTCTACGTCATCCTGGTACTCCGAATCGTCGTAGTTCTCGCCCGAACCGATGGGCCAGCCGGTGCGCACATAGTCTGCCTCATCCCACCAGCCGTCGAGCACGCTCAGGTTCGGCAGACCGTTCATCGCCGCCTTCATACCGCTGGTGCCCGAGGCTTCGCGGGGCCGCCGGGGATTGTTGAGCCAGACGTCGCAGCCCGCCACCATGGCCCGCGCCAAATGAATGTCGTAGTTGGGCACAAACACAATCGAGCGGCTCAGCCCTTCATCGCGGGTAAAGTGGATAATTTTGCGAATCAGCTCTTTCCCAGGAATGTCCTTAGGGTGAGCTTTTCCGGCAATCACAAACTGCACCTGGCGCTGGTTCTGTTGCCCCCCTTGAATAATCTGGCGAATGCGCTCTAGATCCCGCAGAAACAGGGTTGCCCGCTTATAGGTGGCAAAGCGGCGAGCAAAGCCAATGGTCAGCACAAAGGGATCGAGCACTTCCTGAGCCTGCACCAACTCATGGGAGGAAGCGCCCCGCTCCATCATGCTTTTGGTCAGCCGTTCCCGTACGTATACCACTAGCTGTGAGCGGCAAAGCTCGTGGTTGCGCCACAGCTCTTCATCGGGGATGGTGTATACCCGATCCCACAGAGCATCGGTCGCTCCAGCCTGTGACCATTTCGGCCCCAGGTAGCGGTCGTACAGCTCTTGGGTTGATTTGGCGACACAGCTGCGGGCATGGACTCCGTTCGTAATGGCCTGCACTGGCACTTCGCTGGTAGGCAGCTCTAACCAGAGGCCGCTAAACATATGGCGCGAAACTTCAGCGTGCAGCTTGCTGACGCCGTTGACAAACGTAGCCGTCCTAATTGCCAGCACAGCCATGCTGAAAGGAGAGGCAAAGTCCCCTGTGTTTTCTCTTCCCAGCGCCAGAAACTCTTCTTCCGGCAGGCCAAAGCGTCTGGCGTAGTGCCCCAAGTAGTAGAGCACCTTATCTGGCGGAAACAGGTCGATCCCGGCCGGTACGGGGGTATGGGTCGTAAAGAGCTGCCCTGCCTGGGCTACCTGCCGAGCCTCTGCGTAGCTCAGCCCCGTCTCCTCCATCAGGGTGGCAATGCGCTCTAGCCCCAAAAAGGCCGAGTGGCCCTCGTTCATGTGGTAGGCCGTCGGGGTTAGGCCCAACGCCTTGAGCATGCGCACGCCGCCAATACCCAGCATGATCTCCTGATGGATGCGCATGTCGATGTCGCCACCGTACAAGCGATCGCAAATATCCTGGTCGTACTGGTTATTGGGTTCAATATTGGTATCGAGCAGGTACAGGGGCACCGTGCCTACCTGCACCCGCCACACCCGCGCATAAACCACCCGCCCCGGATAGTCCACCGCCACCCGCAGCTCGGCCCCGCTGGCGTCTCGCTCCAGATGCAGGGGCATGTTGTAGAAGTCATTGATCGGGTAGCGCTCCTGCTGCCAGCCGTCGGCGTTGAAGTACTGAGCAAAGTACCCTTCCTGATAGAGCAGCCCCACCCCCACCAGCGGCAACCCCAGGTCGCTCGCCGACTTGAGGTGATCCCCGGCCAGCACGCCCAGGCCGCCAGAGTACACCGGCATGCAGGAGGTCAGCCCAAACTCCATGGAGAAATAGGCGTAGCATTCCCCTGGCAGCTTTTGAGCCCGGTTGCGCTTGTACCAGGTGCGGTTGTGCAGGTAGTCCTCCAAACGCTGGGCGGCCCGCTCCATCTGAGCCAAAAAGCCCTCGTCTTCAGCCACTTCCTGCAGTCGCGTCTGGCTAATGGTGCCCAGCATCAAAACCGGGTTATAGCGGCTAGACGCCCACAGGTCAGAGTCAAGCCGCCGAAACAGATCGGCTGTCTCGGTGTCCCAGTCCCAGTGAAGGTTGTAGGCCAACTTGCGGAGAGCTTCCAGCTGAATTGGCAAAGAGGGCGTCACGTTGAACGTGCGAATAGGCCGCATATGTGTCCCGTCGATGGTGCTGTCGATGTAGGGACATTCTGACGTCCATTGCTCAAATTGTCAGTGGTTTTAACACTCTTTTCCCTTGGTGTTTACACAGCGCTAACCACAGCAGAACAGGCTCTAACAACCAAGGAGCCATAAGCTGGTGAACTATCAATAGGCAGTCCAACATCTGGCTAACCCTGCATTAGCCCTCCACCACACAAGATTTGACGAAAAAGGGCTCTTAAACCTTACCTTTTTGCAGACCCGGGGTTAAGTGCGATAACGGCTCAGCCGCTGCGGTTTGCCCCCCTTCCACTGCTACCGGATACACCAGTGCCCGCAGCAGGCGCTCATAGCGCTCTAGGGCCTGCTCAAACGAGTAGTTCTCCAGCGCATACTGGCGGCCCTGCTGCCCCAACCGCTCCGCCTTGGTGCGATCGCGGTAAAGCTCCAGTACACCTTTGACTAGCGCTGTAGGATTTTCCGGCTCAACAACAATGCCGCCGCCGCTGCGCAGAACGGCTCGGGCAGCGGTGCCGTCTCGGGGAACCGAGGCAATAATAGGGCGCCCGCTGGCCAACAGCAGCTGGGTTTTGGAGGGCATATTAAAGCCAACCACGTTGCGCTTCTGCATAATCAGCCCCACATCTGCTGCCGCCAGCATGTCGGGCAGCTCAGCGCGAGGGGCAAAGGGCAACAGCAGCAGGTTTTCTACACCCAACTCCTGCCGAAACTCGTCCAGTTCGCACAGCTGGCGCTCTTCGCCCACAATCACGAAGACAATATCGCGGTATTGCGAGAGGGATTTAGCGGCTCGAATAGCGGTTTTGAGCCCTTGAGTGCGGGCAATGTTGCCGGTGTAGAGGACAACAAACTTGTCCTGGAGCTGATGGTGCAGGCAAAATCGGCTGGTTGCCTTGGGTAACGGGCGAACAA
>DATNQE010000079.1:0-4486 GCA_036702895.1 Trichocoleus sp.
TCCTGGGCGGTTGGGGGAATGCCGATGCCCTGATCAATTACCTGGAATTGCACAGCCTCGGAGGTGAGAGCAACTCGAAGCTGAATTTTGCCGTCATCGGGGGAATACTTGGCGGCGTTAGAGAGCAGGTTTAGCAGAACCGAGCGCAGCAGATTTTTGTCCAGAAAAGCTTTGGGTGGGTTGGTCAGAGGCTTGAACAGCAGAGCCTGCGCAGGCTTTAGGCTGGCCTGCATCTCATCGATAATTTGCCAGCAGAAAGGCACTAGCTCCACAATCTCGGGAGTAAACTCCAGTTTGCCCGCTTCGGCACGGGTCAGGGTGAGAATGTCGCTGACGAGCTGACTTAGGCGTTTGGCAGCGGTTTGAATGCGATCAATCGCGCTGGCCTGCTGGATCGGCGTCAGGGTGTCTCGATTGGTTCCCAGCGACTGGGCCGAGACCAAAATAATGCTCAGCGGCGTTCGCAGCTCGTGGGAGGCCATGGAAAACAACCGCAGCTTAAGATCGCTCAGCTCGCGGGTGCGCTTCAGCTCAGCCTGCCAGCGAGAGAGGTAAACCCATAGGCTACTGGTCAGCAGAAGGCCCATTAGCAGGGTAGACAGAGTGCTCCAGGGAAAGTAGCGGGGGTAGGTGCTGGGAGCGGGCAGAAACAATATGCGCCATTCCCGCTGCCCCAAAGTGAGGATTTGGGTGCAGGCTTGGCTGGTGGGGCAGAGGCTGCGGCGGCCCAATCGAGATTGGATGGTTTGGTTGGCGGTAGTGACGACTCGCTGTTGAGTGGAGTCATAAAACCCCAAAAACTGCTCATCGGGTCGAGCGGTCTGGTCAAAGATGTAGAAGTCAATGTCAAAGTTCAGGTTTTGCAGCGATTCTTCGACCACATCGGCAACCCGAAAAACGCCCAGCACATACCCTTCCAAATTCCGTTTACGAGCGGCTGGGGTGGAGGCCGGGGAGCGGTAAACGGGGAGAAAAACTAGAAAGCTGTATTGGTTTTCGGCGGTTTCCTGGACAAGCTGGACACGGCCTGTGGCTGCGATCTCACCCGTATCTCTCGCCAAGATCATTGCCCTTTGACGAGTCGGATCTGAGGCCAGGTCGTAGCCCAGAGCGGCTTCATTACTCAGCCAGGGTTCGACATAGGTAACCGGTACATATTCAAAGCGGGGCGCTGCCGGGATGAGTGCTCCTGCGGCGTCGCGTTCCACGATCTGAGCAGACACCTGCTCATAAGCGAGGCGTTCAGCCGCCGTAACGTGCGGTGCCCACTCCAGCGCCTGAATTCCCGGATAGGCGCTCAGCGCGCGCTGGACAAATTGATGAAAATCTTCCTGGCTGACCTGATTATTGGAAACCTGGTAGAGATCACCGATAGAGAGCAGCAGATCGTTATAGCGGTTAGTCGTGCGCTGCAGCGAGGTTGTCAGGTTGTCGATCTGCTGCTGAAATTCGCTCTGGCGAGTCAGCCGCTCCCACCGTCCAACCCATAGAGTCGCCGCCAAGGTTAGCCCCAGCCCCAACGCCAGAGTGAGCGGAGCGGGCAGCGATTGAAAAAGCCGTTTCATCAACACAGGCGCAGAACGATGGGGTGCTGTCAGTCTGCCTCGCTTTGGTTGAGGGGGCAAGATCGCGCCTGGGTTTCTGTTAGCAAATGGTGAATATTCTTCCCGGTTTCTTCCCGAATTGTTCACCCTTTCTTTCTGGCCGCCGACCTACAGTAATTGCCAACTTCAACACGCACACCACAGTCAGCCACCTGGCAAAGTGTAGCTGATTTTACTCTTTCTTGAAACCCTATTTCGAATCATTGCTGTACTCAACCTGTACACCCGTCTGAGGCTACTATGAAACGCCGAAAGTTACTCAAAACTGGCATTGGTTTTACTGCTGGAATTACGTTGGCCAATGGGCTCAAAGCCTGTAGTTCGAGCGCTCCAACGGCTTCTTCTGGAGCTTCAGGCGGCCCTTCTAGCGCCAAACTAACGATGGTGCAGGGGGGCGGCTTTCCCAACAGTTTGGACCTGCATCGGGTGGGCACTAACCGCCCCGCCTACGGCATTTCCTGGGTGATGTACGACCGGCTGATGACCTTTGGCACCAAAGAGCTGCCGGATGGGGCCACCTCCTATGATTACACCGTGCTTGAGCCCGAGCTGGCCGAAAGCTGGGAGATGGCGGCAGACGGCATGTCAGTCACCTTTTTCCTGCGCCAGGACGCGACATTCCATGACGGTACGCCCGTCACCGCCAACGATGTGAAGTGGTCGTTTGATCGGGCTGTATCTATCGGCGGCTTCCCAACCTTTCAAATGAAGGCGGGAGCGCTAGAGCAGCCCGACCAGTTCGAGGTGGTGGACGACCACACCTTCCGGGTGAAGTTTTTGCGCCCCGACAAGCTGACCATGATCGACCTGGCGGTGCCGATTCCGGTGGTGATCAACTCCGAGCTGGTGAAGCCCCACATTACCGCAGCTGACCCCTGGGGGGCCGAGTGGCTCAACAGCAACGACGCCGGAGGCGGGGCTTACAAGCTGGGTGAGTTTAAGCCCAACGAGCGCATTACCCTGGTGCGCTTTGAAGAATGGAAGTCGGGGCCACTGCCGCAGATCCAGGAAGTGGTTGTGCTGAACGTGCCAGAGTCGGGCAACCGCCGCGCCCTGCTGGAGAAGGGCGATGTCGATATCAACTTCGACCTCTCCGACAAAGACCTCAAGGAGATGAAAGACCTGGGCAAGTTCACAGTGCTCTCCACCCCGGTAGAGAACTGCGTGTATTCGGTGGATATGCACACCAACGCCCAGCTCAAGGGCGCTGAAAACCCCTTTGCCGACCCCAAGGTGCGGCAGGCAGTGGCCTACGCCATGCCCTACGACGCCATTATGGAGACGGCGTTTTATGGTCAGGCGGTGCCCCTGTACGGCACGGGTGACTTTGAGCCCAAGTCGATCGAGTGGCCCCAGCCCACCCCCTACAAGACCGACCTGGCGATGGCCCAAAAGCTGATGTCCGAGTCGGCCTACCCCAACGGCTTTGAGACCACCCTAGCCTTTGACCTGGGCACTAAGGAATGGGCTGAACCTGCGGTGGTGCTGATGCAGGAGTCGCTAGCCAGGATCGGCATCAAAGCCAACATCGAGAAAGTGCCCAACGCCAACTTCCGGGCGGTGCTGGTGGAAAAGAGCCGCCCCATGATTGTCAACAACTTTGGCGGCTGGCTCAACTACCCTGATTACTTTTTCTTCTACGCCTACCACGGCCAGGATGCGACCTTTAACGGCAGCTCCTACAAAAATGCGGCTATGGATAAGCAGATTGAAACGGCCCTGGCCTCGGAGCCGGGCAAACCGGAGTACGAAGAGAGCGTCAAAGGCTTTATCAAAACTGCCTGGCAAGAGATGCCCCGCGTGCCCCTGGTGCAGCCGGTACTGTCCACAGCGATGCAGCCCAACATTAGCGGCTACCAGTACTGGTTCCACCGCCAGCTCGATTTCCGTCAGCTGCAAAAGGCATAAGTCATGGCTAAGCAATCAACAGGCCGTATTATCGGGCAGCGGCTGGCAGGGGCCATCCCCAGCGTGATTGGGGTAGTTATCGTCACCTTTCTGCTGACGCGGGCGTTACCTGGAGACCCGGCAGCCTTCTTTGCCGGGCCAGCCGCTTCCCCCGACGCGATTGAGGAGATCCGCCGCACCCTGGGTCTCGATCGCACTCTGCCTGAGCAGTTCTTTATCTATCTGGGGGATTTGGTGCGGGGCGACCTGGGCGTTTCGCTCACCACCGGCCAAACCGTGGTGTACGACCTGATGACCCGGCTGCCTGCTTCCCTGGAATTGACCCTGGCGGCGCTGGTGTTTGCGATCGCACTGGCCCTACCCCTGGGCATTTTGGCTGCCACCCGGCCCAACTCCTGGATTGACCACAGTGTGCGGCTGCTGGCGACTGCGGGCGTTTCCTTGCCCACTTTCTTTACCGGGCTGTTTTTGGTTTATATCCTCTATTACCGGCTGGGGCTGGCCCCAGCCCCCCTGGGGCGGCTGGATCTGCTCCACAATGCCCCCAATCAAATCACTGGATTCTATTTGATAGACAGCCTGCTGCAAGGCGATCTGGAACTGTTTGGGGCGGCTTTTGCCCAGCTCGTTCTCCCTGCTGTGACCTTGGGTCTGTTTGCCCTCGCTCCCTTAGCCCGCGTCACCCGCGCCGCTATGCTGGGCATTCTCTCTAGCGACTTTATCCGCACCGCCAGAGCCAGCGGCCTGCCGCCGCGTCAGATTCTGTTTGGCTACGCCTTTCGCAACGCCATGCTGCCGGTGGTCACCACCCTGGGCGTGGTCTTCTCCTTCCTGCTAGGGGCCAACATCCTGGTGGAAAAGGTCTTCGCCTGGCCCGGTATTGGCTCCTACGCCGTCGAGGCTCTAGTGCAGTCTGACTACGCGCCAATTCAAGGGTTCATTTTGACAATGGCGCTGCTGTACGTGGTTTTGAA
>DATNQE010000091.1:0-6466 GCA_036702895.1 Trichocoleus sp.
AAAAGCACGACTTTAAAATTGAATAGCCCTAGGGTTCCCAGAGCAAGAGAGCGAGCACCTCGGTTCTACCGCTGCTCCGCTGATGGCCCCGCTAAAGCCCCTATTTTCTGCTGCTTAATTATGTTCGAACTTTTGCTAGGCGAGCTCAAGCGTACCTGGATTCAGTTTATTCGCTACCCCGCTGAGGTCATTGGCGGCATTATCATCATCACGTCGGTCTTTTACGGCCTGTTTCTCAGCGCTCAGTACATGGCGGGACCGTCGATGGGCTTTGGCGACCGTCTGGATGCGGTGGTGATTGGCTATGTGCTGTGGAGCCTGGTGCTCTACGTGGTGAACGATATTGCCATTGGCCTGCAGTCGGAAACTCAGACGGGCACGCTGGAGCAGGTGTTCATGTCGCCTTTTGGGGCGCCTAAAGTGTTTTTGGCTCGCGCGGTGGCGAGTTTGGCCCTGCGGTTGACGCTGATTGCGGGCATTTTGCTGATTCTGATGGGCATTACCGGCAGTCGGCTGCAGTTTCCGCCCACGCTGCTGCTACCCCTGGTAACGCTGCTGCTGGCGGCCTATGGGCTGGCGTTTTTCATGGGCGCCTGCGCCTTGATTTTCAAGCGGGTGCAGCAGGTGCTGGGCGTGTTTCAGTTTGCCCTGCTGTTTTTAATTGCGGCCCCAACTGAGGACTGGAGCGGGGCGGCCCGGTGGCTATCGTTTGGGCTGCCGATGTTGCCCAGTACTGGCCTGCTGCGATCGCTCATGGCGCGGGGGGAGGCGCTGGACTGGGCCTGGTTGGGAATTGCGATCGCAAACGGCCTGGTTTACTTTGCCTTGGGGCTGGGCCTATTTCGCTGGGCCGAGCGGGAGGCCAAGCGACGCGGCATTCTTGGCGGCTATTGAGGGCTACTGACCAGGCGCAGCTTCGTCTCCCAGGGATGCCAGGTAGCAGCCAGCAATACGCCACTCGTAGTTGGGCTGGCGCTCCATAACATAGTAGGCGCGGTACAGCTCGCCGTTTTCCGCCAGCAGCAGTACTTGCTGGGTGGGCAGCGACTGGAGCCAGGTCAGCCCTTCAAACATGACTGAGCGAGGCCGGTACACGGGCTGATAGGCCGACTCCACCATGCGCATAAAACTTTCCACCGAGCCAAACTGGTGCCGAATGCCCGGTGCGGCATAGGAAAACGCACGCGCACCATCGTTAGCCTGAAACGCTCTGAGCTGCTGCTCAACAACGGTGCGAATAGCTAGCTGCTCGGTTTCGCTCAGCTCCATAGAGCCCATCCTGGGCGTGTCCTAAGGCGGTTTCTAAAGCAAGCTTCTAAAGCAAGCGGATTCTAAAGCGTGGGCTAAAGCAAATCTTGAGGGACTACACTAGCCGCATCAAAACTTCCCACACAGCTGTCGAAGTCTCATCTGCAGGGTCGGGAGGGGCAGCGGGAGGACGCTGCTGAGCCGGAGAAGGCCGTAGCGGCGGGCGAGGAGACGGGCTAGGAGAGCTCGGGGGCATGGCTTTAGGGAACCTGAAATTACCAAGGGTGCAGCCAAAGGGGATAGGCGACACTGGTAACAGTACACAGATAATGGTACACAGACTCGAACGGTTACGCAGTAGCCTAACGATCACCCGTTCACTGAACTTAACTGTCTAGCCCAGTTTTGCCCCGGGTTTTACTGCAGCTTTACTTTTGGCGGGGCATCTACTCACTCTTCTCCAATCGGTATGTCCAACATTATTGAAGTTCGCCAGCTCAGCAAGCGCTACCCGGTTGCCATCAAGGAGCCTGGGCTAGGGGGAACGATCAGGCACTTTTTTCGACGCACCTATCGCACTGTTGAGGCAGTGCGCCAAATCTCATTTGCGATCGCGCCGGGAGAAGTTGTGGGCTTTTTGGGACCCAACGGCGCAGGCAAAACCACCACGCTGAAAATGCTCACTGGGCTGATTCATCCGTCTGAGGGCACGGTGGAGGTGGCTGGGCAAGTGCCTTTTCGGCGGCAGGTCGATTTTCTTCAAACCATCACGCTGGTGATGGGGCAAAAGCAGCAGCTCTTGTGGGACTTGCCTGCTCTCGATTCTCTGCGCATTAATGCCGCCATCTACGGTCTCAGCGATAAGGAATTTCGCTACCGAGTCGATGAGCTTGCCGAAATGCTGATGCTGCGAGATAAGCTGAGCCAGCCCGTACGCAAGCTCTCTTTAGGGGAACGGATGAAAGCAGAAATGCTTGCGGCCCTGCTGCACCGGCCCCAGGTGCTTTTTCTCGATGAACCTACCCTGGGACTAGATGTGAATGCCCAGGTGGCGGTGCGCGACTTTTTGAAGGAATACAACCAGCGCTATGGGGCAACGGTGCTGCTTACCAGTCACTACATGGCTGACATCACCGCCTTATGTGAGCGGGTGCTGCTGATTCACCAAGGGCTTTTGATCTACGACGGCAGCCTGGAGGGCTTGCTGGACCGCTTTGCTCCTTACCGCGAGGTCAAGCTAGAGCTAGACTGCCCCGTGCAGGAGGACGCCCTGCGGGCCTACGGCGAAGTAGAGCTGCTAGAGGGCTGTAGCGCTAGCCTGATCGTGCGGCGCGAAGTCCTCACCCAAACCGTCAGCCGTCTCCTAACACAGGTTGCCGTTAAGGATTTGACCATCACCGACCCGCCTATAGAAGAAGTCATCGGCCGAGTCTTTCAGGCGGGCAGCGTAGTCTAAAAAAGCTAGAGGGAAATGTAGATGCGTTTCCCTCTAGCTTTTTACCCTCCTTAAGAAGCGCGACCAATCGCCCTTCCTACTCACTCCTCACCCTTTGCCTCTTGCACCCTTTACCCCACGCCTACTCATTCCTTAGGCCGAGACCAGATTCACATTTGTCGTGTCCTGCACCACGCCGATTAGGTCATTGCCCTTGTAAATCAAGGTGTCTAACAGGCTGCCGCCAATAGAGTTTTGGAAGGAGAGGCTGTAGTTGGATAGGGAGCCGAAGACTTGAATGGCGTCTTGCTGAGAGGCGCTAAAGTCTGCAATTGTGGCGTAGCCGTTGCCCAGGTAGTAGCTGCCCCCAGCATCGCCCAGGACGAAGAGATCAGCACCGCCGCCGCCGATTAGCAAGTCAAACTCTCCAGCGGTAAAGCCGTAGCCGTTGAGCACATCGTTGCCGCTCTCGCCTTCGAGGATATCGCTGCCGCTGCCGCCAAAGAGCACATCGTTGCCGCTATAGCCCATCAGCATGTCGTCTCCCGACTCTCCGTAGAGGGTGTCGTTGCCCTCCCAACCATCGAGGGTGTCATTGCCTGACCCACCATAGATCAGATCGCTGCCTTTGCCGCCAAACAAGTAGTCATTACCGGCGCCGCCGTCGAGGAAGTTGTCTTGAGAATTTCCAGCAATTGAATCGGCTTGGGCCGTCCCTACCACGCCCAGAAAGTTTTGCACGGTGAGGTTAAGGGTGCCAACTTGGGGAATGTTGTTGACTGTCAGACTGTTTGACGAAAGATCAACGTTGATAGAGACCTGGCTATTGCCGCCAGATGACGCATCAATGATGTTGAACTGATCGCTGGGGGCGATGATGTTTTCTACCAAAAAGAGCTGATCAGCGCCGGCATTGCCTTTTTTAACGGCCCCGGTAGCTTCTAGGGTAATTTGCTGCCCTAAGTAGCTGTAGTCAATCGTGTCGAATCCTATGCCGCCGTTGACGCTGTCGAAGCCATAGTTGCCGTAGAAATAGTCGTTGCCAGATTCGCCAAACAGGCTGTCGTCGCCACTGCCGCTGTCGATCACGTCGTCGCCTGAGAAACCATAAATCAGGTCGTTGCCAGCGCCGCCGTAGAGGTAGTCATTGCCCGCGCCACCGTCGAGGAAGTTGTCTTGACTGTTGCCAGCGATGTAGTCTGCTTGGGCTGTTCCCACCACCCCTGAGAAGTTTTGCACGGTGAGGTTAAGGGTGCCGACTTGAGGAATGTTGTAGACCGATAGGCTGCTGAGGGATAGGTCAACTGCGATCGCAATCGGGCTGTTGCTGCCAGCCGCTGCGTTAATGACGTTGAACTGATTGCCTGGGGCAATGATGTTTTCTACCAAAAAGAGTTGGTCTGCTCCTGCATTGCCCTTTTGCACCAGCCCAGTAGCCTCTAGCGTAATGGCCTGTCCTAGGTAGCTGTAGTCGACGGTGTCGTAGCCACCGCCGCCGTCAATAAAGTCAAAGCCGTAACCGCCGTAGATGTAGTCGTTGCCATTAAAGCTGAAGATGCTGTCGTTGTTGAAGGTTTCTGTAATCACGTCGTTGAAAGCGGTGCCGTAAATCGTTGACATACAATTCTCCTGAATGCTTGAAATCGAGAATAAAGGGGCTTTTCTATCTGCAAGACCACCGATAGTTTGAGAGATTGTTCAATCCATGAAGAGTCCAAAAGAGGCCTAATGGGTAGCTGATTGGATTGCTGAGAGAATGGACTTCGGAGTCCCTGCTAACTTTTCAAAGCCACCGTTTTATCCGTGTTGATGCCACAATAAGCTGGCTCATCGGCAGCATCACGTACCTTTCCTGTGAGCTGCCAAGCAAGAAATAGAACTCCTCTTTGCTGAAACCAGCAAACAGCTAGCTGCCGCCCCGGAAACATTAAGCAACAGTTGCTAGAACTCAGATTAAGTGTTGCTGCAGGGCGTACATTGTGCTCCTCTGCTATTAGCTAGTGGCTGCTCCTCAGTCAAGTCCAGCTCCCTGCATTCAATGCGACATCGGCAAGCCAGAGTCTTAAAACGAGTCTTGCAGAAGCCTGGCGTTCCTGTGCTTCCTGCTGGTTCTCCGTCGCTCCAGTCTTCACAACAACCCAGTGAACGGATATGGCAATCCCAGTTGCATAAAAGTGCAGCGGGGCCAGCAAATTACTTCATTGAGCCTGTCTTGAAATTCGCGTGATTCCCTAAACAGCATTTCCTATGGTGAAGCTGTTCTCGATTCAGGAGCCTTCCTAGGAGCAGCAATATGAGACTAAGGATTGCCTGACACGTACATAACGCGAATTTTGATGACTGCTTAAGGCTCTGAAACCGTTGCTTTATGCAGCTAATTAAGAGATTGGGCAATGAATTTAAGAGCTGCAGGGAAACCTGCAGCTCAAACCCTCGAAACTCTTCTACAGGATGACAAGCGGCGCTTTAAGTTTCTTCTGGCTGATGAGGGTTGATTGAATCCTTAGGCTTCAGATCCTCTACAAAATGGCGGCTTAAAACAGCTTGAATGTTGAACTTGAATTCGCTTTGTTGTCCATGCCTTTTGGGGCAAGAACAAGTATTTCTAACGGCGACCGATCTGACTTCAATGGTTTCTAAGTTCGACCTACCGTGCTTTAACATCCTCATTCCCATCTGCTGAATAAGTCCTAAGGGCTCAGCAGTATGGGAGGCCAGTGTAGTTTGACCACTTTTGCTGAAAACTGCCCGGAGGGATTACCGATGAAGTCATTGACCGTGCTAGCCGGCAGGATTGCTTGCTTTTTATGGGACACCCCTGTGGGGGCGTTGTCTGGCCTCAAAAGCGACCCGCGACGTAAACCGCTTAGTCCCCAGCATTACTATGAACACCACGTTTCCCTACTGTCATCTGGTGCAGCTTAATAGCTCCGGTGGCTTTCAGCTGCGAGCCCCGCGTCATCTGCACAATTGGTTTCAGCAGCAGTGCATGGATTTACTGATGAACTCTTCAGCAGCAGATGTAAGTGTTCAAAATCGGCTGCTGAGCTTGTGGCGTGCCAATGGAGCCGATAGCTATTTGGCCCAGCTCAGCCTGCGCTGTTTCGTGTCCCACCAAATTCTGCGGGTATGTACTCAGCTGGCAAACCAGTTCGGCGATTTCTACAGCTTTACCCGCGATGATCTGCTGCCGCTGGTGCTAGACGACACGGGAGAAACCAACCATACCTATCAACCCTTTACCCTCGAGATTCTCAACAGCTACGACGGGGCCAAAGCCCGGCTGAGCACCTGGGCCGCTCAACTGACTCGGCACCACGATGAGCTCAATCGCTACCTGCTGGGCAAGGGGCTGTACCGGGCGAGCGACTGGGCTATTTTGAACGATACAACGCCAGAACAGTTAAGGCGAGTGCTGGCGTCGTATCACGGTTGGGGCGAGGCCGAAATTGCGGCAGCCCAAAATCTCCTGGCCCAGTATCACCAGGTTTATCGGCAGGCGCGCCTGAACCAGCGCCTGCAGGGCCAGCGCTTGGGGCGTTGTCAGCCGCCAACACCCCAGCAGCTGCGGCAAATTCTGCCGCAGCTGCAGCCGGCTGAGAGTTTAGCCCGGCTCAAGGGGCTGGCGGCCCAGCTGCGGCAATATCGAATCCACGTGCGGGGCGGTCACCCCATGACGTTTTTGGCGGCCGATCTGGGGCAAGACTTTAGCCTAGAGAATTTGCCCGACCCAGAACACGTCAACAGGGTGGAGGGCGACGACGATCAGGTGGAGTTTTTGAA
>DATNQE010000104.1:0-2905 GCA_036702895.1 Trichocoleus sp.
GATAAAGCCCCACTGCGCCCCCACTCGCACCGCCGCCAGCCCCTCTGAAAACGCCCATGCTTCATCAAACTGCGGTGCGATCGCGATCTCTCCCCGCTGATTCATATACCCGGATTTGCCGTTAACTGCAAAAGCCGCTAACCCCTCGGAGAAGCGATCGTAGCCGCCCATTTCAGGGGGAATCGCAAAGGCATTGCGATCGCCCGCTACAGACTCCAGCGGCACTGTCCGAGCCAAATTTAGCGACTGACAGATGATCGCCGCCACCTCGCCCCGGGTGATCGCCTGATTGGGCCGCAGCTGCCGCACATTGGGATAGTTCACGACCAGGCGGCCAACGGTTCCGGCTGCGACTGCCCTTCTGGCGTAGTTTGGCACCTGCTGGGCATCGTCAAAATAGCGCTGGAGCACTGCGTCTGGTGCCTCCTGGCTGCTCATACGGGTGGCATTGGCCAGAATTGCGATCGCTTGCACCCGAGGAATAGCCTCTTCAGGCCGGAAGGTGCCGTCAGGATAGCCCGAGAAAAATTCCCGCGCATACGCATCGCGAACGGCGCGATAGCCCCAGAAGCTAGCCGGTACATCTCGAAAGGTCGGCGCCTGACGAGTGGGTTCGACATTGCCAAACGAGTTGAGCATGAGAACGGCAAACTCAGTGCGGGTGAGCGTTGCCTGTGGGCGAAAAGTACCGTCGGGGTAGCCGCCCAGCCGGTTCTGCGTCATCAACTGATTGATGCAGGTATTTGCCCAGTGAGACTGGGTGTCTGAAAAAGCAAACGCGTGGGGGGTCGCTAACGCCCCACCAACCGTAGCGATGGCTGCAAGGGCAAGGGAGCGGAGCAGTTTAGGAGCAGGCATTACGTACCAAACAAGAAAACGAAGATGGGTTAATGGAAGAAACGATGGCTTCAATAAGCATCAGCAAAAAGCGAATAACAGCCATCCACCTCTTGCATCTGCTAAAACTATTTCGCCCTCTACGGCGACAAGTGAACTGCCTATTTGTGCCGGTGCATTTAGTGGACCGCAAGGAGCAGACGTTAGATGCATACCTATTGCATCTAACGTCTGCTAAGGCTAAGCCCTTAGATGGTTAGCTTTATTTAGGCGCTGCGAAATATGCATTAGCGAGGGTTTTAACTTGGTGTGGGCTAAGACCATCTCGACCTGGCAAACTGGTCGACTTGGGATCGAAATACTGCATGAAATTGATTACGGCGTGCTCTTTTTTTACCTCGCCCTCATGACCCAGCCCGGCGGCGTGCCCAATTTCGTGCAGCAAAGTAACGCTGTCTAGCGATTTGATTTGGGAGTTGATCAGCACAAACGGCAACCATTTAGACGGCGCCTCGGGCCTGTTTTTAACGGCCATGCCGGTGGCGATTTCACCGCTCACCAGCGACTGGCGAAACGGACAAACAATGACCGGCAGCCGAGGATACTCATCGCCGCCAAAAGCTTCATGGGCTTTATGACGCAGTTCTAGGACCTGGTCATAAAGATAGACCTCATCCGAGAATTGCAGCGTGGTAGATGGATGCGTAGCCCGCACTTTGATCTGGTGAATGCCCGCTGTTTTCAGCAGCACTGACCCAGACCAGTTAGACCAGTTGTTCGGCGCTTGAGGCTGGGCGCTGCCGCTGGCAATGGAGCTGCCGTCGACAAAAAACTGAACCGATTTGATGCCGCTGGCATCGCTAGCCTGGCCTTTGATGGCAACCGTGACCCCCTGTTGCGTTCCAGAAAGCTCGGTATTATTGGCCGGGCTGAGAACAGTTAGGATGGGAGCGGTTTGATCGGGCGGCTGCAGGGCTACGGTGACGGTGACTTTTTTCTGGTCGGTGCCGCCATCAAAGGTAAAGGCTCGTACGGTGATCACCAGCGGCCCCGACGCGGTGGCTTTGGCTGAGTAAGACCACGTGCCGCTGCTGCTGTTGGGGGAAAAACTAGCGGCCTGAAAGGGGGAACCGCCGCCACCTGCACTTCGACTGCCTCAATGCCAGCAAAGCCACCGCCAATGCGCTTGGCGCTCACTTTGCCAGAAATCGTAAAAGTGGCTCCGGTATCTGGCCCGCTGAGGGTGGTGTTGGCGGTGGGTTGAGTAATTGTGAGCGTTACCTGGCTTTGCGGCCCCGGATCGTTGGGGTCGTTCTCGTCAGGGTCGGGCTGGCGCTGGGCAGGCGCGCGCATGGCTGCCATCGCGGGCTGGGGGCTGCGCCCTGCTGCAGCGACCTGGGGCTGAGCCTCAACGTAGGTGTAGTGCAGAGTGCCGTACAGCGAGCGATACAGCTTAAGCTCCTGACCCACTTCAGCCATGGCAATGACTTCTTGCGGGTCGAGCTGCTGCAGCGCATCGCTGGGCGGCAGTTTGGTGGTTGCGATCGCACGCGCTATCGTCGCTTTAACCTGCTCAGGCGTCAGAGCCTCATCCTTTATCGCTGGCGCTCCTAAAGCTGCGAAGACTGGAACAGCCGCTGCTTGGGCCTGAACGAGCTTATTAGTCGGCTTGGGCTTAACAAAATAGCTGTCGGGAATTTGCAGATCAATAAAATTGCGGCCGCTGTGGGCAATGGCTTCGGGGACGTTATAGCTCAGAATCGGCGCTACACCACCGGGCTCTAGCTTGATCATCGGCTCTGGGGCTTGAGTCATAAGGTTGCCTTACACGGGTATGACCTGAATCGGTTCAGTGAGATGGAGGTAGTGCGCCCAGGGTTGATGCAGAAGACTTGGAGAATTTGCAGACAAGCAAATGGGTAGAGGAAGCCTTTCCAAACATCCTCTACTAGCAAAGGGTATTTCTAGGGAAGAGCATGGTTTGGGCTGCCGCCATCTCAAACGCGCCCAAGGAAGACGGCCCACAGGTCTTGGCTATAGCCTGAGTATCGGCAACAGCTTCAGCAGC
>DATNQE010000108.1:0-2126 GCA_036702895.1 Trichocoleus sp.
GATAAAGATTATTTCGTTAAACTCAATTTCTATCTGTGTCAGTTGACCTTTGAGATTCCGAAGAAATTGCTAAAGCTAGGCCAGTCGCCGGTTTCCCATCTCTAAAGTAGTAGGCAAGAGCAAATTTGGCCGACCGTGCAACCGTGGATGCCGCTGCAGCAAGACTGGCCTAATTTAAAACGTTTTGTAAACTGCTTTGCTGACGGCTTTGCTAACACCTCTGCTTCAGATTTCTGCCGCAGCGACGCTTGCTCCTTTCGACCCTGCCTCATGGCCCCCAAAGAGGTGGGTTTGTCTGTTCAACCCCTAAGACCAAATGTCTGCCCATACCTCATCTTTTGCATCACGATCCTGGTTCGGACGGCTCTCCTGGCCCCCGCGCTCTAATCAATTCACCCCGGTTGATCGCATTCGTCGGCTGGTCTGGAAAATTGCGATCGCAACCCTGGCCCTCATGGCCGTTGGCAGCGCTACCCGCGTTATGAATGCAGGGCTGGCCTGCCCTGACTGGCCCCTGTGCTACGGTCAGCTGGTGCCCAGCCAGCAGATGAACCTCCAGGTTTTTCTAGAGTGGTTCCACCGGCTGGATGCTTCTTTAATTGGCCTCTCGACCCTTTGGCTGGTGGGGCTAAGCCTTTGGTACCGCAAGCAGGTGCCTGGCTGGCTGCCCTGGGCCGCGCTGGGCGCAGTTTTTCTGATTGTGTTTCAGGGCGTGTTGGGAGGGCTGACGGTAACGCAGCTGCTCCGATTCGACATCGTGACGGCCCACCTGGGAACGGCCCTGCTGTTTTTCGCCACGCTGCTAACGGTGGGTGCTAGCCTGTTGCCCTATCGGGGTACCGGCACAGTGGGTAAGCTGCCCTGGGTTGGGCTGACAGCAGCCCTGTTGGTGTATGGTCAGTGCCTGCTGGGAGGGCTAGTGGGCTCTCGCTGGGCAGCGCACCAGTGCTTTGGTCTTTCTGAACTGTGCAGCGTAATGAACAGCCATCTGGTGGGCGTGGTGCCCCCTACCCTGGCTACGCTGACGCTGGTGTGGATGAGCTGGCGGACCCCAGCCCTGCACCCCTACTTGCGGCGGTTGGCGAACTTGGCAGGCGTTTTCCTGGTGTTTCAAATCGTGCTGGGCATTGCTACCTTCCGCCTGCGGCTTCAGGTTGAGCCTTTGACGGTAGCTCACCACACGTTAGGCGCTGCCTTGATGGGCACGCTGGTGTGCTTCACCGTACTGGCTCTACGAGACGCCGCCCTGGCCCGCCAGCTTGAGCCCTCGCTGGAGTCCTCTGCCGATGAGTCGCTGCCCCAAACCCCGGCCTCGCTCTAGCAATCCTAATTCTTGGCCCTTCTGGCCCTAAACAGCTTTCACCTAAGACCCCCGGTGCTGTCCTACGGCACAACCGATGCTTTCAAGGAACCCTTGCATGAATCAATCCACTACCTGGAATGGGGCTACCCGCCATCACGACAGCGTTTGGCAGGTGTGCCGCAGCTACTGGCAGCTGATCAAACCTCGCATCATCCCCCTGCTGCTGATTGAAACCGCAGCCAGTATGCTGGTCGCTGCCCACGGCACCGTCGATCCTGTAGTGCTGCTGGTCACCCTGCTGAGTGGTGCGTTGGCCGCCGCTTCAGCCCAGGCGATTAACTGCGTCTATGACCGTGACATCGACTTTGACATGGAGCGCACCCGGCACCGCCCCATCCCCTCAGGCCGCATTCAGGTCCGCGATGCGCTGCTGTTTGCGGCGGTGCTGGCGGTGCTCTCCTTTGCCCTTCAGTCCTTTTTCGCGAATCTTCTAAGCGCCTGCCTGTCGATGGTGGGGATCGCTGTCTATGTCGGCGTCTACACCCACTGGCTAAAGCGCTCCTCGCCGCAAAACATTGTGATTGGCGGCGCTGCCGGAGCCATTCCGCCCCTGGTAGGCTGGGCCGCCGTTACGGGCGAGCTGAGCTGGGCTGCCTGGCTGTTTTTTGCCATTGTTTTCATCTGGACACCGCCCCACTTCTGGGGGCTGGCCATGCTGATCCAGGACGACTACGCCAAAGTTAACGTGCCGATGATGCCCGTGGTGGTTGGCGATGAGGCCACCGCCAGGCAGATCTGGTACTACACGCTGGTGTTGGTGCCG
>DATNQE010000117.1:0-2540 GCA_036702895.1 Trichocoleus sp.
TTGTTGGGCGGTCTTAAACAGTTGATGGGCTTTTGTTAAGGTCGCTAAAGACCTGGCGTTTCTGTCCTAAACATTCCTGTAATACTGTTGATGTCTTGCTGATGGTTGAGAGCCGATGTCATTCAAACCTGCACTGACAGCGACTTTAATCATATTGATTTGAGGTTGACCATGAGGTATCGCGCCCTAATCGTTGCGTTCCTGGCAATCTGCCTGAGTGTATTAACTGCCTGTAGCGAAGCTCCTACCGCCACCAGCGATGTAGCTCTGACCTACGACCAGATCCGCAACACGGGTCTGGCCAACAAATGCCCCCAGCTGGGTGAAACCCGCCGGGGAAGCATTGAGATCGAATCAGGCAAGTCTTACCAGATTGTAGATATGTGCCTGGAGCCTACGGCTTATTTCGTTAAAGAAGAAGGGGTTTCTAAGCGTCAAGCGGCCACCTTCGTTCCTGGTAAAGTGGTAACCCGGAAAACCTCCAGCCTGGATCAGGTGCGCGGTGACCTGGTGGCCGAAGACGACGGTAGCTTCACCTTCCTAGAAAGAGACGGGATTGACTTCCAGGCCATCACCGTGCAGCTGCCCGGCGGCCAGCAGGAGCCCTTCCTGTTTACCGTCAAGGGTCTGGTGGCTCATTCCCAGCCTGGCCTAAACGCCGTTACCACCTCCACCGACTTTGAAGGGGACTACCGCGTTCCCTCCTACCGCACCTCTAACTTCCTCGATCCCAAAGGCCGGGGTCTGGCTACCGGTTACGACACCGCTGTCGCCCTACCTGCCCGTGGAGATGAAGAACTAGAGCGGGAAAACGTTAAAGCCTTCGACATTGGCGATGGCCACATTTCCTTGCAAATTTCCAAGATTGACACCTATAGCGGCGAGTTTGGCGGCACTTTTGAAGCAGTGCAACCCTCTGACACCGACATGGGCACCGCTCAGCCGGTAGAAATCAAGCTGCAAGGCGTTTTCTACGGCCGCATTGAAGAAGCTGCTTAGTTATTCTTCAGCCGAATAGGTTTACACCCAACTTAACTAAGAGGAAGCTTTCGCTTCCTCTTTTTTTTCGTCCTTTTAGGGAAATCCGCCCCCCGGCTTATCGCTTAACCTTTCTTAGTCACTACAATTTAGTCACTACAATAAGGAATGCGGATTCTAGGAGATCCCACCCTACGGGTTGAATCTTCATCCACATCGCTTCATACTTGCCAATCCCCCAGCTAAAGCTAGTTTTGGGGGTGCTTGCGCTGCTCTTAATTCACCAAACACCTGCTCAGACTGCTATGGCTTTTTCCTCTGTCATTCGTGCCCTGGAGCGTTCTTCCCTGACTGCTGACCTGCTAAGCAAGCTCAAGCAACAGGGCGAACTCAATCTCAACGGCGCAGCGCGGGTGCCTAAAGGTTTAGTGGCTAGCACCCTGGCCCATGCACAACGTGCCCCGCTGCTGGTAGTTACGGCAACGCTGGAAGAAGCCGGACGTTGGGCCGCACAGCTAGAGGCCATGAGTTGGTCAACGGTGCATTTTTACCCCACCTCAGAAGCCTCGCCCTACGACCCCTTTGACCAGGAATCGGAAATGACTTGGGGCCAGCTCCAGGTGCTGGCAGATTTGCTTAAGCTCAGAGCGGGTGGCTCGACCAAGCCACTGGCCATTGTCGCTACGGAGCGATCGCTCCAGCCTCATCTGCCCCCTGCTGCCCAGCTCCAGCCGTACTGCCTGACGCTGGCTAAAAACCAGGAGCTGAACCTGCGGGAGTTGGGCAATCAGCTGGCCCGATTGGGCTACGAGAAGGTCGCCACTGTTGAAACCGAGGGTCAGTGGGCGCAGCGCGGGGATATTGTCGATGTCTTTCCGGTAGCTTCTGAGCTGCCGGTCCGTCTGGAACTCTTCGGCGATGAGCTGGAGCGGCTGCGCGAGTTTGACCCCAACACCCAGCGCTCCTTAGATGCCGTTGACCAGTTAGTGCTCACCCCTACTGACTACGCGCCGCTGATTCTAGAATCCCTGCGGCAAAAGGGACTTCTAAATCAGCTCCTCTCGGACGAAGCGCAGGAAGGCCTGGACGACGGCATTGCTCCAGAGGGGGTGCGCCGCTGGCTGGGGTTGGCCTTTGATGAGCCTGCATCGATTTTGGACTACCTGCCTGACAACACGGTAGTGGCACTGGACGAGCCTGATCAATGTCGTGCCCACAGCGACAGATGGCTAGAGCACGTCAATGACCACTGGGTTGAAGTGAATGCCGATGCAGAGGCGGTGCAGCTTCCCAAAATTCACCGCCGTTTTGATGAGTCACTCTCCCAGGCTGAGGTCTTTCAGCGGGTTCACCTGAGCGAGCTGGCGGAGGAAGGTAAGGGATTGAACCTCGCTAGCCGTTCGGTTCCGGCAATTCCGCACCAGTTTGGCAAGCTGGCGGAGACGATTCGGGGAGAGCGCGATCGCAACTTCTCCATCTGGCTCGTTTCCGCTCAGCCCTCCCGCTCCGTCTCCCTGCTGCAGGAGCACGACTGCCCCGCCCAGTTTGTGCCCAACTCCCGC
>DATNQE010000172.1:0-3937 GCA_036702895.1 Trichocoleus sp.
GCCCACACCGGCAAAACGGTGCTGGTCGTTAACCACGACCTGGGCGAGTCGATCAAAAACTTCGACGATCTGATTTTGCTGAATCGCCAAGTCGTTGCCAGTGGCGCCCGCGAGCAGGTGTTTAACCGCGACAACCTGCACCGCGCCTACGGTGGCCATGTCGATTTCTACGCGGCATAGGCATAACCCATGGATTTGCTGGCAATGGACCCGCTGGGAGCTTTGATTGAACCGCTCCAGTACGGCTTTATGCAGCGGGCGCTGCTGGTGGCTGTGCTGGTGGGAGTGGTCTGCGCCGTCGTAGGCAGCTATCTCATGGTGCAGCGGTTGGCGCTCCTGGGAGATGCCATTAGCCATTCGGTGCTGCCGGGGCTTGCGATCGCATTTCTGATTGGGGCCAATATCTTCGTAGGTGCCTTTATTGCAGGTATTCTCAGCACCCTGGTGATCGGCTGGATTAGAGCGCGATCGCCCATCAAGGAAGACGCCGCCATGGGTATCGTGCTGTCGGCCTTTTTTGCCTTTGGCATTACCCTCATTACGATTATTCAGAAGAACAACAAGATCGACCTCAACCACTTTCTTTTTGGCAATATTCTGGGCGTTACGGGCAGCGACTTGCGCGACACGGCTCTTATTACGCTTCTAGTTTTAGCCGTCGTTCTGCTGCTGTACAAAGAACTGCTGTTTTACACGTTCGATCCCTTGGGTGCTGAAGCCGTTGGCCTGCCGGTTAACCTTCTAAACTTTGGTCTGATGGCGCTTATTGCCCTGACGGTAGTTGCTAGCCTCAAGGCAGTAGGTGTCGTGCTGGTGCTCTCGCTGCTGATTACGCCAGGAGCCACAGCCTATCTGCTGGTGCCCCGGCTGCATCAGGTAATGTTTTTGGGCGCAGGGATTGGCGTCTTCTCCAGCGTCAGCGGTATGTACCTGAGCTACTGGTTTAACCTCCCTTCTGGCCCGGCCATTGTGCTGGTGGTGTCTTCCTTGTTTGTGCTGGCCTTACTCTTTAGCCCACGACATGGTGTGTTTACCCAGCCCTCGGGTCCGTCCCGCCCTAACCCTTTGTGGCGAGAGCTGAAATCCTTCTTCAAAACATAATGCTGCCCAGTGCGTTAACATAGCCGCAGGCTGCTGCTACCTCTTTCGATAGATTGACGGTACTTCCAACGAACAGCACTACGGACTAACGGCGACCCACTGTGACTTCGTTGCCCCAAGATAAGCGGCGGCGGCGGCGTAAGCCCCCTGCCCCAAAGCTCTCCACTTCAAAACCTTCCGCTCCAAGGAAGGAGTCAAAGGCTGATCCTAAGGCGGCCTCTAGCTACGCTGCTCTGCCGGTGACAGCGTTTTTGCTGCTGCTAGCCGCCTGGATTATTCAGAATTCGCCGATGCCGCACACCGTCGGGCGCTACGGCCAGTCCGACTGGACAGACTATCCGGTGCCGCTAGTGATGCGAGGCGGTGACCCCTATATCCGCGCCCTGATGCGCACCATTTCCGCTTCCGAATCCAATGTCAACGAACCCTACCGAGTCATCTACGGCGGCGAGCTAGTTGATGATCTCAGCCGCCACCCTGACCTCTGCATCGAAATTGTGGCAGGCCCCAATACTGGTGACTGCACCACCGCCGCCGGTCGTTACCAATTTCTCACCACTACTTGGCAAGCCAAAGCTGAGGAATACCACCCCCATCCCCCATCTTGGTTTGATATGTGGGGCGAGTACAGCTTCAAGCCCGAATATCAGGACGTGGTAGTCCACAACTGGCTCAGCGATACCTCAGCTTGGGGTGTCGATATTTCTCAAATGCTGCAAGAGGGGCGCTTAGATGAAGTTCTAGCCATGCTCTCGGGCACTTGGACGAGCCTAGGCTACGGCATCGAAACCAACAGCATGAGCGGTTACCTGCCCCAAATCTACCAGGTGATGCTGCAGGAGGAGCTCAAAAGCACAGGCTCTGCTGGGCCTGGTTTTCTGGGCGGCTCCTAAGGAAAATTGATTTTTGGTAGATCGCAAGGCCCCCTCTCTTCTGCCGGTTCCATTCGAGAAATGGAGGCTGCTTTAGAGAGGGGGCCTTGTTGTTTAGCCGAGTCTAAGGGTTGAAGCTGAGCCTGCAGCACCGAACAAATTCTTGACGGTGTTGGGTTTTATTCAGCCCGACCTAAAATATTGGGTTAGAACTCACCCTCTATACGTTGGCGGTCTCCTTCATCCACTCAGTGTGGAAGACGCCAGCCTTGTCTACCCGCTCATAGGTGTGAGCACCGAAGTAGTCGCGCTGGGCTTGAGTCAGATTCTGAGGCAAGCGATCGCGCCGGTAGCTGTCGAAGTAGTCGAGTGAGGCGCTGAAGGCCGGAACGGGAACCCCAATTTTGGCAGCCATGGCGATGACTTCGCGCCAGGCTTCCTGCCGATCTAGAATGGTTTGCCTAAACTCAGGAGCCAACAGCAAATTGGCCAGGTTACGGTCCTCGTCGTAAGCATGCTTGATCTTATTCAAGAAGCCCGCGCGGATAATGCAGCCGCCCTTCCAAATCCGAGCGATTTCGCCCAGATTCAGGTCGTAGTTAAAGTTCTTGGAGGCGGTGCCAATCAGCGCCATGCCCTGAGCGTAGGAGCAGATCTTAGAGCAGTAGAGGGCATCGCGGATCTTGCTAACAAAGGCTTGGACATCGCCATCGAAGCGGGCTGAGGGGCCATTGAGCTGCTTAGAAGCTGCTACCCGCTCCTCTTTAATCGAGGACATGATGCGGGAGTTCACAGCAGCGGTAATGGTAGGAATGCCAACGCCCATTTCCAGCGCGCTCATTACCGTCCAGCGGCCTGTACCCTTTTGGCCAGCAGCGTCGACAATCAGCTCAACGATCGGCTTTTTGGTTTCGTCGTCGATCTTGGTAAAAATGTCCGCCGTAATCTCAATCAGATAGGAGTTGAGCTCGTCGGTGGTGTTCCACTCGGCAAACACTTCGTGGAGCTGGTTGTGGTTCAGTCCCAGCACATTCTTCAGCAGGTCATAGGCTTCAGCGATGAGCTGCATATCGCCGTACTCAATGCCGTTGTGCACCATTTTGACGTAGTGGCCCGAGCCACCGGGACCGATATAGGTGACGCAGGGACCGTCGTCTACCTGAGCCGCAATTTTAGTAACGATGGGCTCTAGGGCATCGTAAGCTGCTTTGGTGCCGCCGGGCATGAGGCTAGGGCCGTTGAGAGCACCTTCTTCACCGCCGCTGACGCCCATCCCGATGTAGCTCAGGCCGGTGGGCTCTAGCTCCCGAACGCGGCGCTCGGTATCTTCGTAAAGGGAGTTGCCGCCGTCGATGATCATGTCATCTTCTTGCAGGAGAGGGCGGAGTTGAGCAATGACCGCATCAACGGGGCTGCCCGCTTTTACCATGACGAGAATGCGTCGGGGGCGCTCCAGGGCACCCACAAACTCTTCTAGGGAATAGGTGGCCTGAACATTTTTGCCCGGCGCTCTCTCTTGCATAAACGCCTGGGTTTTTTCGGGGGAGCGATTGTAGACGGCTACAGGAAACCCGTTGCGCTCAACATTGAGGGCTAGGTTCTCGCCCATGACGGCCAAACCAATTACACCAAAACTCTGTGCCATAAAACTCTCTTGGTAACTGTGCGATTAGCGATGGGGGCGGATGCTTGCAAAAACAGTTATTTCAGCAGAAGCGGTTATGCCACCAGAGTAGTCAACTTTTTGGGATTGCTGAATCTGTCAAAGGTTTTCTTTAGGCGAAGGGCGGCGAATGGTATTGTGCTCCACAGTTTGGCTCTAAGTCAGCGAGTTTATGCTGCGCAAGGTTCAATCCTAAGCACCGACAGGTGCCTCCGCTCATTCAGGTGAGGATGGCACAATAAAGACAACCTGCTTTGAAGTGGCGTGTTGTTAGGAGAAGAAGGAATGCCTGATAAAAATT
>DATNQE010000199.1:0-8356 GCA_036702895.1 Trichocoleus sp.
AACGGCCCATACGCTTGAACTGAAAGGTTGTGAAATATAGGCGGTTTAGCCCTGATAAAACGCCTAAAAGATTTTGGGCTGACTCCACTAGAATCTGGTGGTACCACAGCACGGCATCGCGCTTGCCTAGCTTGTCCTGCATTCCCCAGATCGGAACAAACTGCAGGTAACGCTTAACCATTGCTTGCGCCAGGGCATCGGGATAGCTGCCAATCCGGGTCTTCCACCGCTGAATCAAATTCTCGCCGTAGAGAGGAATGCCGATCAGCGTGCCAGACATGGCTTTGAGCAGGGGCGTTTGGACATTTAAATTGTCCAGGATGTCGGCAATATCCTGCTCCCACTGGTCAATAGTGACGTGGCCAAACTGGCACTCAATGCCGTTGACTAAATAGCTCTCAGCAAAACCGCCCTCACTGCGATCGCCCCTGATCCAGAGCCTTTCTGAGCCGCCATTTTGCTGCTTTGCCCAGTCCAGCTCCTCCTTAGAAGGCAGCTCATCGTAATAGATGCTCATGTCGCAGTCGGAGTACTCATCACACAGCCCCTCTGCAACCGAGCCTGGAACCAGAACCGCTTTGGTCTTGGGATTGGCAATGTAGACTTTGGCGTTGCGCTTCGCGAGTTCTAGCAGGTACTGACTTCTATCGGTCATGGGTTTTCTGCATGAGAGGCTAATTCAATGGGTGCAGATTTTTCATGACTAAGTCAAGGTTTTGCTCTCATTTTTGAAAAGGAGATTTTGAGGACAGGGCTATTGGTGATGCCAGAATTTTCGAGGGCTATGTTTAGGTCCCCCTACCCCTTTTTGAAAGAGGTGTTGAGGCGCTGATCCCGCAAGAATCCAGGGGATCTCTGACGAAATCTCTTCGACCTGAAGTCCCTAAGCGGCCTACCCGCCCAGGAACATTTCGGCGATTTGTGGGTTGTTGAGCAGGTTAGGGCCAGTGTCTTCGTAGCGGTTGGTGCCCATTGCCAGTACGTAGCCCCGGTCGGCCATGCGCAGAGCCGGTTTGGCGTTTTGCTCCACCATCAAAATGCTGACGCCCAGCTTGTTGATGTCGTCGATAATGGCAAAAATTTGATCCACATAGAGCGGCGAGAGGCCCGCCGTCGGCTCGTCGAGCAGCAGCAGGCGGGGATCGACCATCAGGGCGCGGCCCATCGCGACCATCTGCCGCTGACCGCCGGAAAGCGTGCCTGCAGGCTGGGTGCGCTTCTCTTTGAGCGGCGGAAACAGGTCGTACACCCGGCTGAGTTGGGCTCTAAAGTCGTCTTTGCGTACGAAAGCACCCATCTCCAGGTTTTCCTGCACCGACAGAGTGGGGAACACGTTTTGGGTCTGGGGCACGTAGCAAACGCCCAGCCGCACCAGCTTGTCGCTGCGCAGGTTAGTGATGTTTTGGCTATTGAAAGTAATGCTGCCCTGACGAACGGTCGCCAAACCAAACAGAGACTTGAGGACAGTGGATTTGCCAGCGCCGTTGGGGCCAACGATGACGACCACTTCTCCAAGCTCAACGGTGAGATTGATGCCTTTGAGAATGTCGACTTCACGGTAGCCGCTGTAAAGATCGCGGATGTCGAGTAGGGGCATGGCAAAAGGAATTGAGGTAGAGCTAAACGTTTCCGAGATAGGCGGCTTGAACTTCGGAATTTTGGCGCAGGGCACTCATGGTGCCTTCGGCCAGCACCTGCCCCTGGGCCATAACGATGATGCGATCGCACAGTCTGTCCATCAGATCCAAATCGTGGTCGATGATGCAAAACGTGCAGTTTTGCTCCCGATTTAGCCGCTCAATAATCTCCGACAGCTCCCGCAGCAGGGTTTTGTTGACCCCAGCCCCCGGTTCATCGAGCAAAATCACCTGGGGATCAATCATCAGGGTGCGGCCTAGCTCCAACAGCTTTTTCTGCCCGCCCGAAAGACCCTGGGCTAACTCATTGCGCACATGGCCCAGATTGAGATAGTCCAACACCTCTTCCGCTTTGCGGCGAATGTCAGCTTCTTCAGACAAAACCTGACGCCAGCGCAGCCAAGAAGCCAGTAAATTTTCCCCCAGCTGTTTGGGCGGCACAATCATTAAGTTTTCTAACACTGTCATGCGGCCAAATTCGCGCGGAATTTGAAAGGTACGCACTACGCCCAGCTTGAACAGCTGGTGCGGGGCCAATCCGGTGACGTCTGTGTCGTAAAGCGAAATGCGGCCATCGGTCGGCTTAATGAAGCCCGCAATGATGTTAAACAGCGTGGTCTTACCCGCGCCGTTGGGGCCAACTAGGCCTGTAATCTTGCCAGCTTCAACCTGAAAAGAACAGCCGTCAACGGCGCGGACCCCGGCAAAATGTTTGGAAACGTTGTCTATAGTTAGCAAGCTTCTAAAGGATTTTTTTAGACGTGGATGGATCGGCTACTATTATCAACGCTGCAGCAAAAAAGCAGCAAGTCTCGAGCATCAAATCACGAATTAAGTTCCTCTAGCATCTAACTATTGTTAGACACTCCGGTTAAACGTTTGGTAGGCTGATAAACTGTTGCCAAAATTGGGTTGCCAAGATTTGGCGACAATCCTTTTGCTGCAGGTGAACTGCTTGCCACCCTTAAACGTCGCTTCGCCGTTCAGCCTGCCTTCTGATAACCCAACCCAAATAAATCTTGCGACTAGAGTTTAGAGGACGCAATGGCTCACCCCCTACCCAAATTCACCTTACGGCTTTGTCAACTTGGAGTTACTGCATTTGCTAGCGCGATTCTGGTAGCTTGCGCAGGCGGCCAGCCGACAAACGGAGGCAGTGCAACTACCGAAGGCTCAGGCACCCCAACTACTGCCAGCGGCGAGGCTATCGACGTTGGCGCGTTGATGCCGCTAACCGGCGACCTACAGGCATACGGAGAGAGCGCCCTCAACGGCATCAACCTGGCGGTTGAAGAGATCAACGCGGCAGGCGGTGTTATGGGCAGACCCCTATCGCTGGCAATTGGCGATACCCAAACGGCTCCCCAGCCCAGTATCGACGCGGCTCAAAAGCTGGTATCGGTCGAGGGCGTCAGCGTCGTTATTGGCCCCATGTCCAGCGGCGAAGCCATTCCCGTCTCCGAGAGCGTGACCAGCAAAAACAACGTTTTGCAAATCACTAACTCGGCGACATCTCCCGTTCTTACCGATCTCAACGACAACGACCTGACCTTCCGCACCGTTCCCTCCGATGCGTATCAGGGCGTGGCGCTGGCTGAGGTGGTGGCAGAAAAGGGCATGAAAAATTTGGCCATTATCTATGTCAACAACGACTACGGCCAAGGTCTAGCTGAGAACTTCCAGGAAGCGTTTGAGGCAGAGGGCGGCCAAATTAGCGGCTCCGTGCCCTATGAGCAGGGTCAAGCGTCTTACCGGGGCGAACTGCAGCAGCTCGCAAACGGCGGCGCTGAGGCGCTGGTGCTGATTGGCTATCCCGAAAACGGCATCACCATTCTCAAGCAGTCTTTAGAAGAGCAATTCTTCGACAAGTTCGTGTTCACCGACGGCATGAAAGCGCCGGAAGTCATCGAGGCTATTGGGGCTGATGTTCTCAATGGTTCGGTGGGGACCGCCCCTCAGGCCGTAACTGAGAGTGATGCGTACCAGAGCTTTGTCAAAGCCTACGAAGCTAAATATGGCGAACTGCCGCCTAAGCCCTATATCGACACCGCCTACGACGCTGTGTTTCTAGCGGCGCTAGCAATGGAGAAGGCCGGCACCACCGAGGGGCCTGCTGTACGCGACGCCCTACGGGAAGTTGCCAATGGGCCTGGGGTAGAAATCCGACCCGGCGAATGGGCCAAAGCCGTTGAGGCGATTCGCAATGGAGAGGAGATTAACTACGTTGGCGCGTCTGGTTCTCTCGATTTCGACGACCAAGGCGACGTGGCCGGTACCTTTGCCGAGTGGGCAATTGAAAATGGCGAAATTACCACTGTAAGAGTGTTTGAGCCTCAGCAGTAGGTAGTTCGACAAAGAGTTTGGCAGATTAGATTAACCAGGAAGCGGTGTTGCTGCTTCCTGGTTTTTTGTTGAGAACAGGGGCGGTAGGGCAAGCGAGTAATGCGCTAATTCGCAATCACCACTGCGCCTCTCTCTTCCCTCTTTCCTATAGCCGAAACGCGTTGATCCTGGAGTCAAAAGTAAACCCATCCACGGTTTCTCCTCGGTTGCCCCTTAAGACCTCCCGGAAGAATTGGGTGACGATTTCATTACCAGGAATGCCCATAAACAGGTCGTGGGCACCACCGATATTTTGCCCACGGGTGAAGTCCATATAGATAGGGCGGCGGCCATTGAGCCCCTGCAGGGTATTGCCGAGGCGGGCCGGATTAATCATGTCCGACGCTTTTAGGATCAAGTCCTCTTCGTTAATCGTGACGTAGATGCGGCGGCTGTAGTCTAGCCGGTCAATCCAGTATTTGTGCAGGCGGTTATCGACATCAGCCTGGTGAAAAATGAGGTTGTCAAAAATTCGAGTTTCCCAAGCAAAAATGGGATCGCGCACGAAGTTTTCAACCAGATAGTTGCCCAGGCTGTGAACCAGCAGATTGAGGCTGATGGGGCAGCGTTGAATTTCTGCCAAAGGGCGGCTTTTGAGATACTTACCAAGCTTTTCTAAGGTGCGATCGAGAGCGTTGGCAGAGGCTTTGGCCGCTTGGCGGGCGCGCTTGTACTCATCGAGCACAACTCCGCCCGGGTTAGAGGGCCAGGAAAACAAAATGACATCTACTCCATAGAGCTGAGCAATGCGCCAGCTAGCCTCTAGCGACTGCTGAAAGGATTGGTTGAAGCCGTGAATATAGAAAACCCACTGCTGCTTGTACTTGCCGGCGCGAATGCCGGCCATGACTTCGCTGAATACGAGCTGACTGGGGGCAGTGCCCTGAGCTAGCGAGGTCTCCGGCACGAGAGTCAGCTGCCATCGCTTATCGCTAGGATCGTAGTTGGCAGTGGCGAGCCGAATTTCGTCTGGGCCTTTGGCATTTGTGCCTTCACCAAACAAGTTGCTGCCGGTTGCCCCTTGGACAAGGTTGCGATTCGTAACAACGATGATCATGGATAAGTTAACAAGAGAATCGCCCTCAATTATCGAGCGATTTCTGCTGTTGACTTCAGGTTGTTATGGTTCTTGAAATAAGGAAGGGGGGACGTGGGGAAGCAGGTATAGGGTCTACGGTGCAAGGTACAGGGTGCAAGGTGCACGGTTTCCTTGACCCCTGCACCTTGCACCTTCTTCTGCCCTCTGCCTTAAACCATGGGAAGCCACTCTTGGCGGAGTTTTGCGATCGCATCCTCCTTGCCCTTAGCCTCTACCTCAATCCAGGGCACCTGCCAAAAGACCTGAGGCATATTCCAGATCACCTCGCTGTGGGAAGGGTCAAGCAGGGCGTCACGACCATTGGAAATATGCACAAGCTGCCATTCGGGGTGCTCCCAGGTGGCGCGAGCGGCGGCCAACGCCTCTGCAACGCTGGGGTTGTCGTAACTGTCAAGCTGCTCGTGCACCAGGTGGTGGTGCGCGTCGAACACCATCGGCACGCCTGCAGCCTCACAGATCTCGGCAATGGCAGCGCTGCTGTAGGTATGCTCGTCATTCTCTAAGGTGAGACGACAGCGAATCGAATCCGGCAGGCTGCGAATGGTTTGCACCATGCGCTCGGCCCGAGCGCCCTTGCCGCCGTGGATATTCATCAGCGTCCAGGGAGACTGGGGCAGCCCCATCAGGTCAAACTGGTAGGCCAGAGCCGAGAGCACCGTAATGCTGTTTTCAATCACCGTGAGGCTGTCGGAGTTAAGCACGACAAACTGCTCTGGATGCAGCACCAAACGAATCCCTAGGGTCAGGGAGCGCTGGCCCACCTGCCGCAGCCCCTCGGCAAACTCCTCAAGGACCGCCCTGCCCACCTCCATATCTGAAAAAGGAAACAGGCCCGAAGGCAGTCGGTACAGGCGAATGCTGCGCTCGTAGCAAAAGGTCAGCGCCTGATCGAGGCGGGTCAGATTCTCGCGGTAGAGTGCCTGCAGCGCCGCCGTCTGCTCCTCGGGGCTCATCTGCAGCAGCCGCTTGCGCGTCAGCGTCTTGTAGCGCACCAGGGGAGAGCTGGTGATACACACCAAGCCCAGCTCAGGACTACCGGGAACCGCTTTAGGAAAGGTGTCGGGAGAAATTTCTGGAGCCGTCGCTTTAGGGCTTGCTTTGGGGCTCGCTTTAGTTTTTGAAGAGCGACCTTTAGCAGGGCTCTTGGTAGAACTGGCAGAAGAGCTAGCAGGCATGAAGCAAGAAGATAGGGAGCTACTACCAGTATGGCAAATCGCCTTGCTGCCGCCCTCTGCTCCAGGGCGAGATTGCCCATCTCCGGAAGTCGTACCTGCCGATCAGCTGCAAAACGACCCTTTACAAGGGTTTGCAACTCCTGGACTGTTCCTCTGGGGTGTCGTTGTCGCTTGAGTGAAACACCCCCATTTCATCCACAAGACCCAACCTCTGCAAACGCGGAGCCTCAGGGTTGCGATGATGCTCCTTGAATTGAACCGAAATGAAAAGAGGCGCACAAGGTTGTGCGCCTCTTTTGAAAAGTAGGTTGTCAAAACGCTTTACCAGCGTTCTGACAGCTCTACTGACAACTAACTATCAGCAACGATTTACCAATTCCACCGCTTAGCGGTTGGGCTGGGGAGTCATCCGCAGGTAAGGACGCACTTCGGTTACCCCTTTGGGGAACTTCTGCTTAGCTTCCTCAGTGGGGATGGAAGGCACGACTACCACATCGTCGCCATCTTTCCAGTCAACCGGGGTAGCTACGCTGTAGTTGTCGGTCAACTGCAGCGAGTCGAGCACCCGCAGAATTTCGTTGAAGTTGCGGCCGGTGCTGGGTGGATAGGTGATGGTCAGACGTAGCTTCTTGTTGGGATCAATGACGAAGACGCTGCGCACGGTCACCTTGGCGTTGGCGTTGGGGTGGATCATGTCGTACAGCTCAGACACCTTCTTATCCTCATCAGCCAGGATGGGATAGTTGACGGTGGTGCTTTGAGTTTCGTTGATGTCGTTGATCCAGCCCTTGTGGGACTCAACCCCATCGACGCTGAGCGCAATTACTTTAGCATTGCGCTTGTCAAACTCAGACTTGAGTCGAGCGACGCTGCCGAGCTCGGTGGTGCAGACGGGGGTGTAGTCAGCGGGGTGGGAGAAGAGCACAACCCAACTGTCGCCAGCCCAGTCGTAAAAGTTGATTTCACCCTCAGAGGATTGCTGGGTGAAGTTGGGTACCTGGTCACCTAATAGGAGCGCCATATCTAAACTTCCTGTGTCTCAAACGGATAGGTCAATTGCGGCAAAACCTTCATTGGGTATCTTGCCATAAACCCCGGTATCCCGGTCGGGGTTTAGAGGATTCTCTTAACAATCCTACTGTGAATTGGGTACCATTGCGGCTTTCTGGGCAGAGCACGCCCTCTTTGCCTATTTCAGTATCCACTGAAACATCTTTAAAGACTCAGTGAAGGCCACAGATAAGGCCAGACTCAGCCTTGAGCAGTCCTTAGAATGCCTTAGCAAGGTAAGTGCGACCAGGCCTGCTCCCGTGACTGCTGCGCGATCTCCTAATATTGGCCCCAACACTGGTTCCTAGCCCTGAGGCATTCGCTCTATGACAACGCTCTATAATCCGCTGGTTAATATCGATCCTTTGGCCCTCAACTATTTGACTTACGGCCAAGTTCCTCTGCCGCTGAGCCCGCTAATTCCCAACTTTTTTAGCAACGCCACGCTCAATAGCGAGGGCACTACGCTCAACACCAATGGTCTGGTACTTTCAAATAGCGCCAATACAGGCTACGCCGGGTTTACCAACTACACCGTTAAAATTCCTCAGCTGCCCCCAGTTAACCTCAACTCCCTCACCTTAGAACCCGTCAATCCGAACCTGCCGGTGCTCAACGCCAGCCAGGGCTTTACTCTAGAGTTTGACCTGAAGCTGCTGCAGGAGTCTAGCGCAGCAGGTCGAGCTGGCTTTAGCGTGCTGGTAGTTAGCAACGACCCCAGCAAGAGCATTGAAATCGGGTTTAAAGAGCAGGGTAATAGCGATCGCATCTTCGCCCAAAACGCGACCTTCGGCGAGGGGGAATCTAGCTCGGTGCCCCTCAACCTCAACCAGACCCAAACCTTTTGGGTTAGCTTCCTCGGCGACCAGTACTCGGTGGCGGCCAACGGCCTAGAAATTCTCACCGGGTCGCTGCGCGATTATATCTTTAACCCGACCAGCAGCAGCCCGCCCCTGCCTGCCGGAGTTAACCCCTACGAAGCCAAAAACCTGGTTTTCTTTGGTGACAATACC
>DATNQE010000212.1:0-2114 GCA_036702895.1 Trichocoleus sp.
TTGAAAGTCACCAAAGCTCTTCGAAACGTTTTCGACGCGAATTCCCACAACTGCCTCCTGCTGACGCTAACAAGTCTACCTAGGCCGCCAGGCGAACAGGTTTGCTAAACAAGCGCTGGCGAAGAATCAAAGCTTGAACAAAACGCAAGATAAATGCATGGTACATCAAAAAATAATTTGGTCAAAACAAAGTCATATGTTAATCGAATTACAAAACATTTTCGTTTCGCTCATGATACAGTTTGCTTTACGCACTGTTGGTCATGGAGAAACCCTAGATGAAGTCTTGGCAGTCAAACCCTTTGCAGAATTCTGTGAGTCTTATTAGTCGGCGCTCTTTTGGTCGGCGCTTCGGCCTTTTTCTAGCAGGCGTTGGGATGAGCAGCGCGATCGCAGCCTGCGGCAGCACCAGCACCACGACAGGCACTGCTGATGCGGGCGCTGCTGATGGCGAAGCTAAGCCGCCTGTGGAGCTGACGCTGGTGTCCTACGCGGTGACCCAGGCTGCCTACGAGGAAATCATTCCGAAATTCGTTGAGCAGTGGAAGCAAGAGCACAACCAGGAAGTCATCTTTAACCAGAGCTATGGCGGCTCTGGCTCCCAGACCCGTGCCGTACTCGATGGTCTAGAGGCTGATGTCGTGGCTCTGGCCCTGGCTCTCGATACTAAGAAGCTAGAAGAAGGCGGTCTAATTGAGCCGGGCTGGGAGCAGGAAGCGCCTAACGACTCAATCGTTCACAAGTCAGTGGCCGTGATTATTACCCGCGAGGGCAACCCAAAGAACATTCAGGGTTGGGAAGACTTAGCCCGCGATGATGTGCAGGTCGTCACGGCCAACCCTAAGACTTCAGGCGGTGCTCGTTGGAACTACCTGGCGCTTTGGGGAGAAGTGATCCAGAAGGGGGGCAGTGAGGCAGAGGCCGAACAGTTTGTCTCCAGCGTCTACAAAAACGTGCCGGTTCTGCCTAAGGATGCTCGGGAAGCTACTGATGTGTTCTACACCCGCGGCCAAGGCGACGCACTGATCAACTACGAGAATGAGGTGCTGCTAGCCAAGCAGCAGGGTGAGGAACAGCCTTTCATTATTCCTGACAGTACGATTTCCATCGACAACCCTATCGCCGTAGTCGATGCCAATGTGGACAAACATGGCACCCGTGAAGTAGCCGAGGCCTTTGTTGAGTTTCTCTTTACCCCAGAAGCTCAGCGTGAATTTGCCAAGGTTGGGTTCCGTCCCGTGGATACAACCGTTGCCCAAGAGTTTGCTGATCAGTACCCGGAAGTTCCCAATCTGTTTACCATCGCCGACCTAGGCGGTTGGGAGAGTGTGCAGGAGAAGTTCTTCAAGGATGGGGCTCTGTTTGACAAGATTCAGTCCAGCCTCGGCAAGTAGGGCTGTAGGACGGCATCTCTAAGTCCCGCTGCATTTATCGGGGCCCAACGTGTTGGGCCTCGCTCCCGTCTTTTTAGTTAATCTTCCTGCTGCTGCTCATGTCCTTTACCGCTTCTGCTCGCTCACCAGGTAATTTCTTAGGCCGATTGAGCCGGCTTTCCTGGCCTTGGCGAATCACCTGGGCTTACCTTACCGTCATGCTGTTTCTACCGACGGTGGCGCTTATTCTCAAAGCCAGTGCGCTCAGTCCAGCTGAGATTTGGCGCATTGCCACCGACCCGGTTGCGATCGCAGCCTACAACGTCACCTTTTTCACGTCGCTAGCAGCGGCGGCGATTAACGGTTTCGCGGGTCTGGTTACCGCTTGGGTGCTGGTGCGCTACGAGTTTCCCGGCAAAAAGATTGTCGATGCCGCCATTGACCTACCCTTTGCCCTACCCACTGCCGTTGCCGGTTTAACCCTCTCCACGGTTTACAGCAACGTGGGTTGGATTGGTTCGCTGCTGGCTCCCTTGGGCATTCAGGTCTCGTTTACCCGGCTCGGGGTGCTGCTGGCGATGATCTTTATTTCATTTCCTTTCGTGGTGCGCACCGTTCAGCCCGTGCTTCAGGAGATGGAAAGAGACGTAGAAGAGGCTGCCTGGTGCTTAGGCGCATCGGAGTGGCAAACGTTTTGGCGCGTTGTCCTGCCGCCGCTGATGCCAGCGGTGCTGACCGGCG
>DATNQE010000214.1:0-7051 GCA_036702895.1 Trichocoleus sp.
TGATCGGTGCCGCTCCGGTATTGATTGCCAATCACCAGTTGGTAGGAGAACCCTGTAGCGGCCTCTATCTGGCCCCGCAGCTCATCTAGGAACGGGACAGCTGCCCAGGGCTCCGACTTGAGCAGCACGCCGGAATACTGGTAGTCAAACCCGCCGTAAATGGCTTCTAGTCGAGGCAGGGGCAGGCGGTTGCCGAACATCTTGATCTCGTTGTGCTGCCACCGGCACTGAGTCAGGGACTGCACAAACAACCGATCTGCCTGCGCCTGGCTCAAAAAGCCGGGATAGTAGGTGACTGGCAATCCGGGCTGAGGTGCCAATAAATTAAGCTGACTGCTGGCTGCTGCCGCCATTTCGCGCCCTCTCCGCGTGTTTTGCCTTGCCTTTCCGGATCCAATCGAACAGAAGCCGCTGCCACTGCAGATCCCTCTGCTGATGTAGGTATTTACCAATGCCAAACATTTCGGCAGCGCTGCGCACTGCATCAGACGCAGCGCGCTCTATTGGATCACCCCTCGACATATCTTTTCCGTCGTTGCTCAGCAGCACCGCTGGGGCGCTGCCTGGGGCCTGCCGAGCAACGCCGCAAATTGTGAGCGTGCAGCGGATGCAGCAATACTCTTTATCGTCGCTGGCGATGAACAGCGGATCGGTAAAGCTGATCTGCCATTCCCCAGGGCAAACGGACTCTATAAACTCCAAAATTTCGCGCCACGGCACATAGGCCCACTGAGAGCGGCCGCCCGGTAGATCCCTAATCTCATGGGCATAGGCCGGCATTTTCCCCGTCAGCAGGGGCAGCGCTTCACTAAATTGCATCGCTAGGTTCCCACTCAGACATCGTGTTAACCAGGAAGCCGGGGTAGTCTCCCTCTGGCAGCTTCCCCTCTGCCGCCAGAAAGTCGAAAAGATCTCTAAGCTCTATTCCGCGCCACCGCTCATCTTCTGAGCCGTAGCCAGTGATAAGCCACAGAAAACCGCCCTCATCAATGTGCAGGTGAGCGGGTATTGGCTCGGCGGCCTCTTGAGAATTGCCCGTCAGGAGTGGGATTTTGCCAAACATCTGAAGCATGGTTATGTGTTTCCTAGAGTTGATTAGATGGGGCGGAAGGCCGCCCCAGTTATGCCTAGCGGCCGGAGCCGCGTGTTTCTGTCTTGTGCTTCATGGAATTCCCTGTGTGAGGTGGGTTAATTTAGAGTTTTTCAGTTTGCAAACTGATTTTTTTAATAGACAGTGACGCTACGAAAAAACCCACCGGCGGCCATGTACTGATCCGCGTAGACCTTAGCCAGTAGGCTCAGCTCGGCATCGTTAAGGCGGGCAGAGTTGGTAAAGCGCTGAGCAATGCCCTTGGCCTCATCAAAATCAGCCCAGTTTGTATTTGGCTGATAGTAAGCGACCCGCAGGAATCGGCACACGCTTTCAGGGTACTGACGGCCCTTAGCCTCCCACTGGGCAAAAGTGCGGCCCATGTAGGTGGGCTCTGAATCCTCTGCCACTTGTAAAGCTTCAGTTTCTGGTAAAGCGGTTAATGTTGTCATAGGTGAAAAAGCATTATGTTCTAGACGCCGCACCCTACAGGGATTGCGGCGTTTTTTGTCGCTACCCTGCAAGGCACTCCTATATATTGACATATTGGTATATTGGCGTCAATATGTACCTAAAGATGTTTTGATATGTAGGTTGAGGTATTGATATATGGGCCTTTCAATGGCGCAAGACAACCGGATTCAGCCAGGTACATACGGCGAATCCAAGCAGCAGAAGCAATTTTTGATAACGCCAACGGCATCAGAGAAGCTTGACGCCGTTGCCGGGCGAGCCAGGATAACACGCTCAGAAGCTGTAGAGCGCTTAATTCGATGGGCCGATAATACTGATCACGATTGGGTTTTGAAGGAAGTTTTTGGCGTAGAGGCGGAAGAAGGCTAGTCGCCTGGCTCAATCAGTTCCGGCGACTGTGACGGGGCCTCTTCCCCAATGGCAACGTGAGCTGCGATCGCAAACACCAGACCAGCAGCGGCAATAGCCAGCAGCGCAATAGCAATTTTCCAAACCCCATCCAAAGCCGACTTAGGCGGCTCCTGCAGCCAGTCAAGCAGATCTTGGGCCAGCGACCAGGGGCTAGCCTGCGAAGGTTTCAGCGCCTGCTTTAGCTCACTGATTTCTGACTCTTCCAGAGCACCGGGCGGCTTTGGCCCTTTGGTGGCAACCTGTTGCGGCGGCCATCCGCTGCCGTCCCATTCAAAGCTGTTGATCGTATCGTGCAGACTGCCGCGCAAAATGATCCGGGCCCCCAGATCTCGCCCCAGGCTAATTTTGTCGTTGGGGTTGATGGGCACCCAGCGCCCGGGTGGTAGGCGCTCGCCATTGAGCCAGACGCCGTTTGTGCTGGCGTGATAGTCGTTGTCGCCATACACCCCACCGTTGAGAATTTGCCATTGATCCAGCTGGGCCCGGTATCGAATCGTCGCGTGGATGCGGCTAAACAGCTTGTTGCTCAGCTTGATGTCTTTGGAGTCTTTAATGTCCTCATGCCGCCCAATCAGCCAATGCTGCACAAGGCTGCCTGTCGTGCGCCGGGTGGAGCATCGCAGCTCAACTGATCGGCCCGCCCATTCTTCATCTGGGAAGTTTTCGCAGAAGGCCAGCGTAATGGCCGCATCTTCAGAGTTCACAGGCTATCCCCCTTGAGTGCCGATAGTTCCGCCCGAACTGCAGATAACTCCTGCTGCAGGTCGCTGATCGATTGCCGCAGCTTGTTGACCTCTAAATAGGTTTCAAGGTTTTCAGCGGCGTCATGTATCTGTATTTTTCGATGCAGACCCATCAAGGCTTCAATACGCTGCAGCCGCTGCTCTAACTCGTTTAATCTGTCCATCGCAAGGCCCCTGCCCTTAATCGTTCCCTCCCAATACCTTTGTATTAGGGAACCTTAAGAACATGGCCCGCCCTAGCAAATATGACCATCTCAAGCCAAAGATTCGGGCCCTGTTAGACCAGGGCTCTAGACCAGCTGCGATCGCGGCTCAGTTTCCAGATGTGCCCGTTAACTCGATCAAAACTTTGACTAGGGCTATAAAAGCCTCAGCCCCAATTGAACCCGCTGAAAAAAAAGGTTTAAACCCGGGTTTAAACCCACCCCCACCAGTCGCGGCGCCGCCAGCTGATGAATGGGACGAAGACGAGCCAGACGCAGGGCCTAAACTCACAGTGCTGCCCAGCGGTTCAGATAGTGACTATCAACTGATCCGCCGGACCATGCGCACCCTGCTGCGATCGCGTAACAAGCCGGAGTATGTTCAGATCGGGGCTGCCCGCGTGCTCGCCAAGTTGATCGAAATGCGGGCCGAGCTGCCTGCCCACGTCCTGAATGAAACCGACGAATCGGATTTGGATGCCGAGCGGGCCGCCCTGCGCAAGGAGCTAAGCCCGGCAGAAATGGTGCGTGAGTATCGGGAGCTGCTCGGGTGAGTTGGGGCTATGACCTAAACCAAGAAATTGGGCGGCGGCTGGATAACCTGCGGGCCTGCAAACTAGACACGCGAATGCAGGCCCTAACTCTCGAGATTTGCGCCGCTGACGTGGTGACCTGGGTAAATGATTGGTGCTGGACCTATGACCCCCGCCAAGATCCCAGCTCGCTGCCCTTTAAGCTATTTCCGCGCCAGGTGGAATATTTGGAGTGGCGGCAGGATGTGTGCGATCGCAAAACCAACGGCCTGACCGAGAAAAGCCGGGACATGGGCGTTACCTGGCTCAATGTGGCCGATCAGGTGCACCGTTGGCTATTTCAGGAGGGTTACAAAGGCGCTTTTGGCAGCCGAAAGGAAATGCTAGTAGATCGCATCGGCGACCCTGACAGCATTTTTGAAAAAATCCGCATTCTGCTGCGGGGCCTGCCTAAGTGGATGCTGCCGAAAGGGTTTGACTGGAAGCATCACGATAATTTTTGCAAAATCGTCAACCCCGCCACCGGCAGCACGCTGACCGGAGAGGCCGGCGACAACATCGGACGTGGCGGCCGCAGCTCGCTCTATGACCTTGACGAGGCGGCCTTTACCGAGCGGCCCCAGAAAATTGACGCGGCGCTGAGCAACAACACCGACATTGTGTTTTACACCAGCAGCGCCAACGGCACCAGCAACCTGTTTTACCGCAAGCGCTGCGGCTATCGGCCAGAAAACATTTTTCGCTTCCACTGGACGCAAGACCCGCGCAAAGATGACGCCTGGTATGCCGAAATGTGCGAGAAATACGAGGCGGTCACCGTTGCCAGTGAGATCGACATTGACTATTTCGCCAGCGATCCGGGCGTTTATATCCCTGCTAAGCACATTGAAGCAGCCATTAATCTGGATCTACCCGACAGCCAGCAGCCAATAGTTGCGGCCCTTGACGTGGCGGCAGGCGGCAGCAACCGCACCGTCTGGGGCACTCGCCAGGGGCCCACCGTGCAGCTGGTGATTGACTGGGATGATAAAGACCCCGTGCAGAGCGCCTTTGAAGTAATCGAGCTGATGGGCATTCATGGAGCCAGCCACCTAACCTATGACACGCACGGCGTTGGGGAGGGCCTTGGGGGCACGCTGGCGGCCACCCCCGATCTGAATTTCACATACACCCCATTCAGCAGCAGCGGCAGCCCTTCAGAACGCTACTGGCCCGGCGAGGGTAAGACCAGCAAGGAGAAGTTTTACAACGCCAGGGCCGAGGCCTGGGGCATTGTTGCCAGCCGGCTCAAGAAAACTTGGGAGCACGTCACGGGCCTGCGATCGCATGACCCGAGCGAGCTAATGAGCCTGCCGGACCACCCCCATATCCGCACCCAGCTGGGGCAGCCCCGGCGGAAGTGGGCCAGCAACGGCAAAATGCTGATTGAGTCTAAGGAAGAAATGAGAGATAGGGGCATTGAGAGCCCCGACTTTGCCGACATGATCGTTTATCTGTTCGCAGTGGAGCCGCCAGCCATGGAGATGATGAGCAGCGGGCGGCGGCGCGTGGGGGCCTCAATTCGCCATTAGGGGCAAAATCCCGCCCAATTCAAAAGACAGCTACTATAGCCATGATTCTTGAGATTTAGACTCTGGTTTATGGCAGAAAATCAGGCCGCCTTTGAACAACTTTGCAAAAGTGCCATTTTCTATATTGATCAGTGGCATCATGACGATCCCCATCCAACTAGGCACTTTGCCACCTTAGTTACTGACCATGAAAAAGTACTTTTGATACAGTTTGAGCCCTTCTGGTTTGACCTTGAGGAAAGTATTTATTGCAAGCTGCTAAATAACACACGCAAATTTATCCCATCCAAGGACAGAACCAAGCTGTATTGCCTCCCAAGGCCAGACAGCCTGTGGTACTCCAGCAACTTTCTTGTTGTCCCTCTAGATGACGACTTGAGGGCCAAGCTGCCGCTAGACGGCAAAACAGTGGCGCTAAACCTTTTGGACACGGACGATCCAGAGGTGCAAACCATCATTCAAAATGCAGTCGCTTACATGACAGAGCTGCAAGCTATTCAAGAAGCAAGAAGCTACAAAACTGGCTGGGTCTATTACCAATTTAGGGACTATGAACGCAGCCTTTTGGAGCAGGGCCGATACAGCTTCTCAGAAGGGGTCAAAGGCACCAGCCAGCTAATGCTAGCGGTAGAACAGTTCAAACCGGCTTAAATCCGTGCCATTGAGGGGAGCGGGAACGCTACCGCCAGTGAGTAACCCCACGGCATGGCTTCACCAGGCGCAGTTTCCAATCAAATCGTTACCATCCGCACGGATCCCTATGTGCCCGTCTATGGCGGGAATATGTTGGACCCGGGCGAGTTCGACCAAATCATTAGGGAGGAAGGCGGGCGCGGCGTAGCGGGCGGATGGAACTGGGATCTGTTCAAGATCTATGAGGACATCGAGCGCGACTGCCACGCCTTTGCCGTACTCCAAAGCCGCTACATGGCGGTGATTCGCCGTGAGTGGCACGTTGAGCCAGCCAGCACCAGCCGCCGCGACAAACGCAACGCCGAAATGGTTGATCGGATGCTGCGGGCCATGGGCGATCGCACCGACGACCAGGAAAAAGGCCAGACCTTAGTTACTGCAGGCACCGGGTTTGATGGCGGCGCCTACTGGCTGCTGTCCGCCCTGCTATACGGGTTTTCCGGCAGTGAGGTGATGTGGGACAAAGGCGGCGGCGAAATCTTCCCCAAGGAGCTGCGGGGCCGCCGGCAGCGGCGTTTTGGTTTTATCACTGGGGAGCAGGGCTATCTAGCCCGGCTGCGCACCCGATTGAACCAGGGCAACGGCGAGCCCATCCCGCCGCGCAAGGTGATTTTTCACCACCATCAGGTTGAATATGGGCCCTATGGTCGGGGCCTGGGGCATCGTCTGTTTTGGCCCACATTCTTTAAACGAACAGACGTTAAATGGTGGCTGATTTTTGCGGAGAAGTTCGCGGCCCCCACCTCAATGGTGCGTTACCCCGATGGGGCCACCCCCGAGCAGAAAAATGCAGCTCTTGATATAGCGCTGCAGCTCTCCACTGAAGCAGGGGTAGCCATGCCGGTGGGCATGGCAGTGGAATTGTTGGAGGCCCAGCGCAGCGGCACAATCAGCACCTATGAAGGCCTAGCAGCTTGGTGCGATAGCCAGATATCAGAGGCCGTCTTAGGTCAGACGGGCACGACCAACCAGCAGGGCAGTGGCGGCAGCAGGGCGCGGGACGAAGTAGCCGAGCGAGTCAGCCTGCATCTAAGCAAATATGACGCTGATTTGCTGGCAGCCACATTCAACCGCACGCTGATCCGATGGATCGTGCATTTCAATATTGGCCCCGATGCAGCGTTACCAAAACTGTGGTGGAAATTCCCCGAGCTTGAAGACCGGCCAGACCTGACCAGCCTTGTGCAAGTGCATAAGACGCTGTTTGACATGGAGTTTAAGCCGACCCGAAAATTTGTTGAAGAGACCTACGACGTCGAGCTGGAGGAGGAGAAGCCCGAGCCAGCGGCGGCCGGCGGCGGCCTGCTGGCCCAGCTGTTTGGCGGTGGCGACG
>DATNQE010000223.1:0-2808 GCA_036702895.1 Trichocoleus sp.
TATTGGCAGTGCCCTTAAAGAGCTTTACCCGCACGATGCCCGATACCCGCTCTTGAGTCTTCTGAATGAAAGCATCCAGAGCGTTTTTCAGGGGGCTATACCACAGACCGTTGTAGACCAGTTGGCTGTAGGTTTCCTCGATGCCGCGCTTGTAGTGGGTGACATCGGCGGTTAGGGTCAGGCTCTCTAGGTCACGGTGGGCAGCGATAAGCACTAGCAGGGCTGGGGCCTCATAGATCTCGCGAGATTTGATGCCCACCAGACGGTTTTCCACCATGTCAATGCGGCCCACGCCGTGCCGACCGGCTAACTCGTTGAGCTGGCTAACCAGGGCTACTGGCGAGAGTTCACTGCCGTTGAGGCTAGTGGGGACGCCCTGGGTAAAGCCAATCTCAACGTATTCTGGCTCGTTTGGAGTGTCAGCAATGCCCTGGGTCATCAAAAAGACCTCCTCCAGCGGCTCGTTCCAAGGATCTTCCAGGGGACCCGCTTCAATGCTGCGGCCGAGCAGGTTGCGATCGATGCTGTAGGGGGAGGATTTTTTAACCGGCAGCTCCAGGCCAAACTTTTCGCCAAAGGCGATGGTTTCTTCGCGGCTCATGCCCCATTCACGGGCGGGAGCCAGCACCTTCAGGTTGGGATTGAGCGCGGCAATCGAAACGTCGAAGCGCACCTGGTCGTTGCCCTTGCCGGTGCAGCCGTGGGCAACGGCATCGGCGCCGTATTTGTCAGCCGCTTCTACCAGAGCCTTGGCAATGAGGGGGCGAGCCAGAGCTGTGGAGAGCGGGTAGCGGTTTTCGTAGAGGGCGTTGGCTGCGATCGCAGGAAAGGCGTAGTCGGTAATGAACTCAGCCGTCAAATCTGCTACCAGCGATTCGCTGGCACCTGCGGTGAGGGCCTTTTTGCGAATGGGTTCTAGCTCATCGCCCTGGCCCAAGTCGGCCGCCAGAGTAATAATTTCCTTCACGCCCCACTCATTCATTAAGTAGGGAATGCAAACGGTGGTGTCTACCCCGCCTGAGTAGGCCAGGACTACTTTTTCAGCACGACCCATGATTCTTTGACCTGCTAATCCATTTACGAGCGTTCTATTATTGATCGTTTTGCGATCGCGCCCGCGATCCTTTCATACAATCTGCTGACAATTTTTTCTCAGGCTGGCGCGGCAGCAGAAAGCGCCGTTTGAACGGTAGGGCTGTCTTGTTCTTTGGCTTTTCGGCTCTTTGCTGAAAATGTTCTGGATTAACTGTGGGTGCGCTAGGAACTTCTATCGCCGCTGACCTGAATAAAAAGGGTGCGATTGCGAGGGCCGTCTAGCTCAATGAACAAGATCGACTGGTAGGTGCCCAGAGCTAGCTTGCCTTCCATAATGGGGACAACTTCGCTGTTATGAAGCGTCATTGCCATTAGATGGGAGTGGGCGTTTTCCGGCTCGTCGGGGGGGACGTCGCGCAGGTGCAGGTCGTTGTGGAGATACTGGTCCCCTGGGGGGGCTAGCTTTTTCAGGTAGTGGCGAATGTCGGTTAGCAGCCGCTCCTCGAATTCATTGACGGCTAGGGCTGTGGTCGTGTGACGAGAGAACACCAGCGCCTGCCCAGCGCTAATTTGGGTACGCTCAACAAAGGCCTGCACTTGGGGTGTGACGTTGTAAATGCCAATGCTTTCGGTGGTTGGCAGCTCTAGCAGGGTGTGAAAAATCGGCATAGCGACCAGAGGTAAAGAGTGTTGAGTTAGCGGGAGCGGGCAGTACTCGCCTTACAAATCTGGGGTTAACGAGCCAGCAGCAGTACTCCGGTAAGAGCAGCCGAGCCTAGAAAGATAATGCGCAGGAAGCGGTTGCCTTTTTGAATGCCTAAACTGGCGCCGCAGTAGCTGCCCAAGATGGCGCCGCCTACCAACCCCGGAGCCAGCGACCAGACCGTATGCCCCATGAATACATGGCCCAATGCCCCTACTGCATTCCAAAAAATACCGTTGGCTGAAAGGGTCATGGCGGTGGCGTGGAGCTGGTCGTAGCGGAAGTAGAGCAGATACAGGTAAGTGGTGAAAATGCCTGCCCCGGCAGAAATCCAGCCGCTGTAAAAAGCCATTGGCAGCAGCAGTAGCGAGGCCAGCACCCAGGCGTTGCGGGACAGGGCGCGAGGCTTGTGCTCTAAATGGGTGGACTTTTTCAGAAATGAAACTGCCACCATCGCTAGAATGACCACCCCCAGCAGTGGTTCCATCACCTCGCCAGATACTCGGGCCGCCATCAACGTGCCGAGGACGACGGCGGGCACACCCACGAGCCCTGTCCACCAAAAAATCTTCCAGTCAATCAGCCCGGCTTTCATGTAGCGGTAGCCGCTGCCGACACCGATAAAGCCGACGGCCAGCTTGTGACATGCGATCGCATTGACAAAAGGCAACCCCAACAGCAGCAGCAGGGGCAGCAAAATCAGGCCCGCACCGCCTCCAGCCAGGCTGGAAAAGAAGCAGGCGATGAAGGAAGCGATAAAGCTCAAGGCGATAAAGCCGGGGCTGATGTCAGGCAGCGCATCCATCGGGAAGCTCTCGAATTAAAAATGCAAACTTGGTTAGCTTACCGTGAATGGCTGCTCGGTTTGGCTGTTCCGTTTGAGGCGTTGAGGAGGGGTAATTAATTGTGAATAGGTAGCGTCATTTGCTGCGCTCTGATCCAAACTTAAGGTGGCAGAATAAACTGCTACCATCCCATCGCTACAGTGGGAGGGACTTATGAAATGCCATCCTACCGTCATTGGCATTGTGGGCAGCTATCGTAAACACGGCACTATCGATACTGCCGTC
>DATNQE010000268.1:0-6328 GCA_036702895.1 Trichocoleus sp.
CCCCAACCCAGGGTCGCCAGGTGAGGCAGCAGAATGAAGCCCTGCTCATACAGAGGCTTGTCGGGTACAAAGTGCGCTACCTCAAACAGAGTCATCGCACCAGCCCAGAACACAATCAGACCAGAGTGGGCCACGTGGGCACCCAACAGCTTGCCGGATAGGTTGATCAAACGAGCGTTACCAGACCACCAGGCAAAGCCGGTGGATTCTTGGTCGCGCCCAGCAATATACGAGTTGCTAGAGAGCGTTACCACGGGGGAGTACCTCTTCGGGGAATACAAACTTCTCGTGGGGTTGGTCGGTAGGAGCCATCCAAGCACGAATACCTTCGTTGAGCAGGATGTTCTTTGTGTAGAAGGTCTCAAACTCAGGGTCTTCAGCAGCGCGAATCTCCTGAGACACGAAGTCGTAGGCCCGCAGGTTCAGACCTAGACCCACTACACCTACTGCACTCATCCACAGTCCCGTTACCGGCACAAACAGCATGAAGAAGTGCAGCCAGCGCTTGTTGGAGAAGGCAATACCGAAAATCTGAGACCAGAATCGGTTCGCTGTCACCATCGAGTAGGTCTCTTCTGCCTGAGTAGGCTCGAAGGCGCGGAAGGTGTTCGCGTTCTCGCCGTCCTTGAACAGGGTGTTCTCAACGGTGGCACCGTGAATGGCACACAGCAGTGCTCCACCGAGGACACCAGCAACGCCCATCATGTGGAAGGGGTTGAGGGTCCAGTTGTGGAAGCCCTGGAAGAAGAGCAAGAAGCGGAAGATGGAGGCTACGCCGAAGCTAGGTGCAAAGAACCAGCTCGACTGTCCCAAGGGGTACATCAGGAATACGGACACGAACACCGCAATCGGCGCAGAAAAGGCGATGGCGTTGTAGGGTCGCAGTCCGACGAGGCGAGCGACTTCGAACTGACGCAGCATGAAGCCAATCAGGCCGAAGGCACCGTGCAGAGCAACGAAGCTCCAGAGGCCGCCAATCTGGCACCAGCGCACGAAGTCGCCTTGAGCTTCAGGTCCCCACAGCAGCAGTAGGGAGTGGCCCATGCTGTCGGCAGGAGTGGAAACGGCAACGGTCAGAAAGTTGCACCCCTCCAGGTAGGAGGAGGCCAACCCGTGGGTGTACCACGAGGTCACAAAGGTGGTGCCGGTCAGCCAGCCCCCGACGGCCAGGTAGGCGCAGGGGAACAGCAGTATTCCTGACCAGCCAACGAAGACAAAGCGATCGCGCTTGAGCCAGTCATCGAGGATGTCGAATGCTCCTCGTTGGGCCTGAGCACGTCCCATTGCTATGGTCATGTCAAATCCTCTTCATATGACATCAGTCCAGTAAAACCAGAGGCCGCCGTTCCAACTTGAGCGAGAGGGCTTGAGCTGGAAAGACAGTCCTGTCTTCCTAGGTGAGGCTTATAAATATTTAGTATCCCAGACATTAGAGCTTCGGAGAATACTCGTCGAGCTCAATCTTGGAAGCCTCACCTACTTAGCCCGAAACAGCTTGCAAGGAACCGACTCAGGGAATAGTGGTTTGTAAATATGATAGAGAGAGTTCTAAATTTTTACAATCTGACACGTAGGCTCTCAGAAAGAATCGCCCTGGTGCCAATACTGGAAATGCCTGCAAAGCTTGCTACTTAGGGGCAGTGCTGCCAGTTCAGCGGCCCCTGTTTTGTTACGAAATGTAAATCGCTGTGTTGCGGAATTTCTCGCTGAGGCCGGTTTTTGGCAGCGAGTGATTGATCTACAAGAGCAGCGCTTCGAATCCTTCAAAGGCTTAATCTACCAGCAGTTTGTGGACAACGGGCCCCGAATATCGACCGCTGGTAGGCTGCAAATAGACGAGAGGTTTGTGCTTGTCGCTCCGGGGCAGAGCCGCCAGGATGGATAATCGTAAGGTGATTGGAATCAACCGTTGAATTTATGACTGCATCGGCGCAAACCTCTGGAAATCTGGTATTGAGGCGCACTATTTTGGGCGCTCGACGGCTCAGCAACTACTGGTGGGCTACGGTGCTGACCCTGGGCGGTGGTGGTTTTTTGCTGGCGGGGATTTCTAGCTATCTAAAGATCAACCTGCTGCCCTTTGCTGATCCAACTCAGCTGCTTTTCATCCCCCAGGGAATTGTGATGGGGTTTTACGGGACGGCGGCGCTGGCCCTGGCTACCTACCTCTGGCTGCTCATCGCCTGGAATGTAGGTGGCGGCTACAACGAATTTGACAAGAAATCAGACAAGCTGCGGATTGTTCGCTCCGGCTTTCCTGGCGAAAATCGCCACATTGAAATTGAACATCCGCTGGAGAGCGTGCTGGCGGTACGAGTTGATATTAAGGAAGGGCTTAACCCTAAGCGGGCGCTGTATTTACGGCTTAAGGGGCGGCCTGAGGTTCCGCTGACTCGAGTAGGACAGCCAATTGCGCTGTCTGACTTGGAGAATCAAGCTGCTGAGCTAGCCCGGTTTTTGCAAGTTCCTTTAGAGGGACTTTGAGCCGCCCGGGACTGTGCCAGAATGGTTCTCCGTGCTGACGAGTCCAGAAGGAACATCTGAAATGAGTTTTCAACTTCGACGCTGGTCGTTTCTAGCGCTGGCCCTGATGGCAGTCTGGCTGTCCAGCTGTACGGGTTCTCCCACGGCTGCTCCAGGTCAGCCTGAATCGCCTACGGAGGCGACGACAGCAGCAATTCCTGATGTAGCGGCGGGGCTGCCTGTTTTAGAGGGAACGGCTACTGTGGAGATGACAGTTAACAGCGAGCGGATTGTAATGCAGCTAGATGGCAACAATGCGCCGATAACTGCTGGTAACTTTGTGGATTTGGTAAACCGGGGGGTTTACGACGGGCTGGTGTTTCACCGAGTTGTGAGGGAGCCGCAGCCGTTTGTAGTGCAGGGCGGCGACCCGCAGAGTAAGGATCCCAACTTTCCGGCGCAGCGCTTGGGAACAGGTAGCTTTATTGATCCTGAGACCGAGACGGCTCGCTATATTCCCTTAGAAATTAAGCCTGAGGGGGCCGATCAGCCGCTCTATAACCAGACTTTTGAAACGGCTAGGGTGAATGCGGCTCCCGCACTGCCTCACCGTCGAGGGGCTGTGGCAATGGCGCGATCGCAAATGGAAGATTCTGCCTCGTCCCAGTTCTACATCACGCTAGCCGACCTGCCCTTCCTAGACGGTAGCTACGCAGTGTTTGGCTATGTCACTGAGGGCATGGACGTTGTTGACCAGATTCAACAGGGAGACGTCATTGAGTCAGCTCGTGTGGTTGAAGGGTTAGAGAACCTGAAAACTGACCAATAAGACTGTGGCTGCTCCAGAGGTTGTTGTTACGGGGATGGGGCTGGTTTCAGCTCTAGGGTCTGATGTGCCCAGCAGCTGGTCTCGTCTGCTGCTGGGCGGGACCGCCATTGCGCTACGTCAACCGTTTGAAGAACTGCCCGTAATCCCTCTGGCAATGGTGGGCAAGTATCCGGCCCAGCTTCAGAACCTGCTGAATCAGGCCATTGACGAGGCCCTGCGGGATGCTCAGCTAAAGCAACCTTTATTGGATTGCGCTGTTGTAGTGGGCTCTAGCCGTAGCCATCAGGCTCGACTGGAGCAGCTTGCGGCTAAGTATCGCGAGAAGCGGGTTCTGCCAGAGGGGGAGTGGCTAGAGGCGCTGCCCTACACGCCAGCGATGCAAACGGCGGCTCAACTCGGTGCGACTGGTCCGGTGCTGGCCCCTATGGCGGCCTGTGCGACGGGCCTTTGGGCTATTTTTCAGGGGTGGGAGTTAATTCGCCGGGGGCAGTGCGATCGCGCCCTGGTCGGTGCAGTGGAAACCCCGATTACTCGCCTGACGCTGGCAGGATTTGAGCGTATGGGAGCCCTAGCCCAAACAGGCTGCTATCCCTTCGACGTCAACCGACAGGGGCTGGTCCTGGGGGAAGGCGCAGCGGTGCTGGTGCTGGAGTCGGCAGCCGCCGCCCAAGCCCGTAACGCCAAGAGCTACGGCAAGATCTTGGGGGTGGGTCTGACGGCCGATGGGCATCACTTGAGCGCCCCTGATCCCCAGCGGCAAAGCAGCGAAGCAGCTATCAAAACCTGCCTTAGGCAAGCCGATCTGCTGCCGTCCGATGTGGACTACCTACATGCCCATGGCACTAGCACTCAACTCAACGATGCTCACGAAGCGGCCCTCATTGAGCAGATATTGCCAACGCATTTGCCGGTGAGCTCCACTAAAGGGGCTACAGGACACACCTTAGGCGCCTCGGGGGCAATCGGGGCAATCTTTTGCCTGATGGCGCTGCGGGCTCAACAGCTGCCGCCGTGTGTAGGTCTATCGCAACCAGCTTTTGCACTCAACCTACTGCGTCAGGCCACTCCGCATTCAGCCAAAGTCGCTCTTTGCCTAAGCTTCGGTTTTGGTGGGCAAAACGCAGTGCTCGCGCTAGGGCGCTAACGAAGGGTAGGAGGAAGGAGGCCCATAAGGGGATGGAGCGAAGTAACTCAATTCCCCTGCCTTTCCTCCCTGTCCTTACCCCTGACTCCTTCTTTATCTCAAGCTACTTGACGCAGTTTTTGGGTCTGCTGAAGCAGGCTCTCGACGAAACCATCAAGCCGCTCAGCTAGCTTGGGATCTTTGAGTTTGCCGTCTGCATCAAATGCATTCCAGGCTTGTCCAATCGCCACCTGCTCTGGAATTACCCAGGCATGAACCCAGCGCATGATGATGCGCAGGTCGTTGAGCGCATTGCTGTTGCTCTGACCGCCCAAAACGCTGATCAGCCCGGTGACTTTGTCAGACAGGTGATCAAAGCTCATCAGGTCCAACGCATTTTTGAGCACGCCGCTAACGCTGCCGTGGTATTCGGGGGTTGCCAAAATAAGGCCATCTGCCGACTTTACCTGATCCCTCAACAGCGTTACATCGGGGTAATCGGGGTAGTCCTGCCCGCCATCGCAAAAGGGCAGGTTAAGCTGCCGTAGGTCGAGTAGCTCAACTTCAGCTCCTAGGGCGCGCAGCCGCTGCATGGCTTCCTGTACGGCTAGGTAGCTATAGGAACCTTCTCTGAGGCTGCCTGAAATTGCCACGATTTTTACCATGGTTTGTGTTCTCCTTGGGGTTATCTGACTAAACGGCGTCTCTTTTGGGTTTTAGAAGCCAGGAATTGGCTTGTCCTGTATAGATGCGCTGAACCTTCGAGCAATCAAAACGTAATGTTAGGGAAGGACCGACAGATTCTGGGCAAAATTTGGCTAGAAGGCTCAATGGAGCTGGTTAGGAAAATACTTAGGTAAACAAAACATTAAATTGCGAAGTCGGATTGACTACGTATAAGATAGCGTAAATTCAGGAGGCTGTGTTGCTTGGCTGAGCCTGCTTGATTGCTTGAAGAGGTGCGATCGCACCGAACAAACCCCCTTTGCTGTAGGCTGAGCTGCCTAGGCTAAGTACCTGCAGGACGCGCCTGGGGGCTGTGATTAGGTGCAGCTTTGGTTGGCGGCAGGCTAACTCGGCTGCCGGAATACTTTTTGATCCAGCGATGGATTCCCCGTCAGTGTAATTTTGGGAAGTTAGACTAGTCATGGGATTAAACCTAGCGATCTCCAGTCCTGTCCCTTAGTGTGAGCTGTTGCGGTGTCTAGACTTTCTGGCAGCAGCTGTCTCTGTTAGCTTGGTTTCTTGGTTCACCGTCTCCTTTCAACCTCACGTTCATTCCCTTAGTCACGTCACCTGCTTAGGAAGTCGATGAAAATGCACGCTACTCGCAAGCTGAATCCTACCGGCCAACGCACCGTTAAAGGGGCAACCGCCACTGGCCTATTGACGGTGGGCTGGTTTCTCTTGCAGAGCCTGTTGCCGCTGTCTCCTGCGATCGCACAGGAGAGAAGACAGGAGGAGCTGACCTACGGGCAGTTCTTAGAAAAGATTGAGCAGGGTCAGGTAGACCAGGTGGATCTCGATGAAACGCGTGGCCTGGCCTACGTGCGGCTGGAGGGGCAGCCTGAAGATGCCCCGCCTCAGCGAGTAACCCTGTTTACCGGCGAACGTAACGCAGAGTTAATTCGCCTGCTGCGGGACAACGATGTCGATGTGGAAATTGCTGACTCCTCAGGCAATAGTGCTCTGGCGTGGCTGGCAACCAATTCCCTGCTGGCCTTGATTTTGATCTTTGGCCTGTTAATGATCCTGCGTCGCTCTGCTTCGGGCGCTGGGAACGCGATGAACTTTGGCCGCTCCAAAGCCCGCTTCCAGATGGAGGCCAAGACGGGCGTTGTGTTTGACGATGTGGCTGGGGTAGAAGAGGCCAAAGAAGAGCTTCAAGAGGTCGTTTCCTTTCTAAAGAACCC
>DATNQE010000270.1:0-3189 GCA_036702895.1 Trichocoleus sp.
AACGGACGGGCTTACACACTTCTCTAGAGCTCAGATGAACCAGCGCAGCAATGCCGATGTCGGGGGACTTCTAGCGGAGGAGGTTTGGAGGGCGCGCCCGCCCTCCATGCCGGGGGTTTGGGGGGCTGCCACCCAAGCAATAACCTCCGCAACTAAGAGAGCGCAGCAACTCCACGGCCACAAAATTCCCCCTGAACGGGCTCAAACCCTTAGCAGCCCCCAAAGACCGCTGAGGATTGCCAACCCTCAATGAGCACACAACAAAACACTAGCGATAGCAGTCAATCTGCGCCATGGCCTGCTGCCGCAGGTCAGCCGACTGCAGCGTTTGGGCAACCTGCTGCGCCCGAGACCGTTGGCCAAACTGGGCATATCTAAGCGCGATCGCACCCAAAAAGCTGCCCCGGTCCTGATCATCGTCGATCACCATGCGGCTCTCGCCCCCGCGCACCACAATCGTTAGCGATTCGTCGCCGGGGATTGTGCGGGCTGCCTCAAGCGCCTGACCCAGCGTGTCTAACGCCGCATCGGTCTGCCCTAGCTGGTGGTAGGCGTTGGCAACGGCGACCAGCCAGCGGGTTTTAAGCACCGGATTGTCTACCCGTTGCAGCACCTCTAGCACCGTTGCCAAATCGCCCATGGCAACCGATTTTTCCAGCGCTTCGTTGAGCCTGGCTGTCCGCTCGGAATCTTCGGGAATGGCCTCGGCCACCTGAAGCGCCGCCTGATAGTAATTGACAAAGGTCAACTGCTCAGCAATGCTGCGCAGCAGGAAGGCGCGGCTAGCAACCTCTGAAATTCCCTGAGTCGAGGCAATAGCCTGGTCCAGCACGCGGGCTGCTGGCTGGGCTTGGCCTGCGTCTAGGTAAGATTGTGCGATCGCGCCTAAAGCCTCAGTTCGGGTGTGGGCATCGTCAATGGCGTTGGCAAGCTGCTCCGCCTGAGCAAATAGCGCCGCCGACTGCTCGGGCTGCCCGACTTCGTCAAGCTGAGCCGCCACCGCCGCCAGAACGCGGGGCCGAAAAATCGGATTAGGGTTTTCCTGCTGGGCAATTGCCAGGGCCTGGTCAAGCTGCCCCGTCGCCACAAATCCTCTGGCCACGCGGGGAAACAGGTTTTCTCGCCAGCTAACGAAGCTGGGCGGAATTTGCTCGGTAATCTGCAGCGCTGCGTCGTAGCGGCCTGCGGCAAGGGCGCGGTCCGCCAGCAGAGTCAAAGCGTCGACCCGCTGAAAAGGCGCTTCCTCTCCAGCCTGAATGGTCACCGCAATTTGCAGCGCGTAGTCGTAGCGTCCTAGCTCCACCGTTTGATCGATCAGCTGCTGCCGGATGCTGTTGCGGCTCCACTCTTCTGGAACCGTCGCTAGCGCTTCAATGGCCTGGGCCAGGCGGGCCTCGACGAGCTCCTCCTGCCCAGTTTTAGCGTACTGCAGCGCGATCGCAACGAGAGCCGGGGCCTGCACCTGCGGGTCATTGCCATTCAACGCCTGAAGGGTCTCATCTGCTGTGGCCACGGTGCCGCCGGCCGTAACATAGCGCAGGGCTGCATTGGCTACTGCCTGGTTCGCGTTTTGCGCCGCTCTCGCAGTGGTCATGGCCTCTGCATAGCGTTGAGCTGCCTGCTCGGGCTGCTGAGCCGTTAGCCGTCCGGCAATTGTGGCTAGGGCCAGCGCCTTCTGCTCAGGCGGCAGGGTCGACGCTACCTCCAGAGCGCGGTCGATCTGCCCCGCCTCGCTGTATTTGTCTGCAACTGTCAGCAGCGCGTTGGAGGGCTGTCCTGGCCGCCCAACTAGGCTCACTGTTTGCAGCGCCTGGTCAAGCTGATTAGCCTGAGCATAGAGTTGGGCAATGCGCTCCAGCTCTGCTCCCCGCTGTTGGGGGTTTGTAGAGTTGATAGTCAGGGCAACAGCTTGCGATCGCTCCAAAATGGGCCGGGCAAAGTCAGCTTGCCCGGCATTGATGTAAGCAGCGGCAATGTCTCTCAGCGCTGGCGCTTCAAACGCAGCTCCCTGAATGGCCTGGCTGGCGGCCAGCGCCTCCGGGAGAATTTGCCGGCTCTGGTCAGGCTGCCCTAATTGGGTGTAGTAGTTTGCCAGCGCCACAAAGGTTCGAGTTTTAGCCGCGCTGTAGCCACTGCTTAAGCCTTGAGTCGCCTCCCGCGCAGGCGTCAGCACAGCCAGTACAGCCTTCACTGCGTCTGGATTTTCGGGGGACACCGCCTGCACTAGCTGCTCCAGAGGGCCGGTATAGGCAAAATCCTCACTCACGCTGCCCACCAGCCGCTGCAGCAGATCGGCCTTGGCCTGTGAATTCCCCATTGCTTGAATGCCCTGCAGAGCCTGTACCAGCAGCTGAGAGGCTTGATAAACCCGCCCGCTGTAAACGGCTTGCTGCGCTTGCTCTAAAAGGGTGTTGATTGCCCTTTCTGCGGATTGTTGCTGCTCTGCCGGGCAACTCGCCCCCGCAGGATCACCTGCTTGGGCCAGCATCACTGTGGCGGCGACCCCCGGCCGCACCGCTAAGCTGCTGGTGCTGACAGCACTTAGGCACAGAAGCAGGCCCAGGCTTCTAAAAATTCTCGACGGATTAGCTTGAAATACGTTCGCTCTCATTCCTGGCTCAACTTGCACCTGGATCAATGGGTATCTTGCTTAACGGGTATCTGGCTCAATGGGTAGTGTAGGCAGTTCCCCTGGCGGGTTTAGGCCTGGTTTCACGAATAGAAACGCAGCCAAGTCTTATTTACGCGTCGGCAGAGAAGAGCTCGCTACCTCTACCCGGTTCACCCAACTGGATGAGAAGCCTGAGGGAAGCTGCCTGCCAGCCACGATCCTAGAGTTGATTAAGCGGCGGCCCGACCCACTCACCCAGCCGCCAGTCATCCAGGAGTCCACTATGCTAACCAACCCCCTACCCCCCAAATCCCAGCCCCTGTGCCGCTTCATTCAGCTGGCGGCAGCTGTAGGATGTCTTGCCCTGGTGAGTTGCGATCGCGCAGCCCAGCCAGTGGACCAGTCAGTAGGCCAGCCAGCGGCCCAGCCAGTGGTTGAACCCGACCTGCATCAAGCATTTGAAGACACTTGCAGGGGCACCGGTCGCCCCGCTGAAGCGTTTCAAATTGTGGATCGCCGCGATTGGGAGCGGGGCACTGTGGTGCTGTACGAAGGCGTTTGCGGTCCTGCTGAAACTC
>DATNQE010000282.1:0-7658 GCA_036702895.1 Trichocoleus sp.
CTCTAATGGCGGCAGCGGCGGGGCTTTGGGTGCAGGATCGAGGTAAGCCGCCTGTAAAGTCCGCAGAAAAGCCGCGTTGGCCCGCCTCAGGCTACCTAAGGCGCTGGCATCGGGCCGGTGCTGGCGCGGCACGCCGTACTCCAACAGCGTCAGTGCCTCATCAAGGGCAACCATGCTCAATGGCAGGCTACGGCTGCGGGCCACGCTGTGGAAATAGTAAAGAATGGGGTAGGTCAGATGGCTTTCCCCCAGCTGGCTCACCACCGGAGCCAGGTTGAGCAGGTGTTGGTCCAGCTGACCAAAATTCTCCCCGTTCCAGTTGCGGCTGAGGATCTCATCCCCCGTACCGCCAAGGGTTGAAATGTAGGTCGCCAAGCCTCGCTTGACAGCCACTGCCGACACAACAGGCAGCAGGTAGGCGACTCCCAGAGTCACCAGAAAAAAACCGTTGGCGGCCGCAATAGCTGTGGCCAGCTGCCAAAAAGAATGCTGGGGTCGATAGTCGCCTAACCCCAAGGTGGCAATGGTGAAGCCGGTAAAGTAAATTCGCTCCCACACCGTGGCTGGAACGCCGCTGCTGGTGCTCACGACAGCATCCTCCGCAGCAGAAAATACCAACGTCCAGCCCAGCCAGGTCAGGCTCAGCCAAATCAGAATCATCATCAGCAAAATCAGCCAGCCTGAGGCCGCTAGCAGCCCGTGGGAAGGGCGCCAACGGTGGATCAGCAGCGCGCTCTGCCAAAACCCGTTGGCTACTCGCCGCATCAGGGGTCCGGCTCCGCCCACGGTCAGCGTTGTAATTACAATATCGAGCAAGACAAACAGAACGATTGCCAGCCCCAAACCTACCAATGCGATTGTCATCCGAGATCCAAAAGTGAGCCCAACCGTAAGGTATGTGGCCGCCAGCGCAAAAGGCTGTATCTCGGGTGGGATTTGTCAGGTCAGTTTGGCGCCCCCAACCTTGGGGCTAGAAAATTGACCCCGACTGATCCTAGGGGCGACTGTCGGGCTTGGAAGGCTGCTGGAATTCAGCCTCTAAGCTGCTGAGATACTGGGAAACGACCCTCTCTTCGTCGGGGTGAATGGCCTGAAGCAGGGTAAGCCGCCAGTGAACCGTCTGTTCCAGGTCGGCCAACTCCTGCCGCAGGCTGGTGATCTGTTGGTCCGCCCCTTGACCCTGAAGCGCCGCAATTGCGGCTTTGATGTTGGCCGTTTCGCGGGTCAGGTGAGCCTGAGCAGCTTCCTGCTGCACCTGCACGCCACCCGCTTTAACAACGCAGTAAATCTCCATCACTCGCCGCAGAGCCGCATTCGTCTCAGACGATGTGGCTCCGGAAGCACTGCCCTGTCTCAGCTGGGTCAGCAACTCTGCAATGGCGGCGGCTGTGATCTTGGGCTTAGGCAATGGCTCAGGCGATTTCATCAGCAGGTTCGGCTACTTCAGCAGATTCGGCCGTGGGATGGAAATAGTCGTAGATTTGCTGGGCTAGATGGGGGCCAATGCCGGGCACGGTGGCCAGCTGTTTGGGGGAGGCTTCGCGGATGTAGTCAATCGAGCGAAAGGCCGCCAGCAGCTCTTTCTGGCGGTGCTGCCCCAGGCCAGGAATTTCCGACAGGCGCGAGCGGCGCATGCGGTCGGTGCGCTTCTGGCGGTGAAAGCTGACGGCAAAACGGTGGGCCTCGTCCCGCAGGCGGCGCAGCAGCTGCACACCGGGCTGCTCAGCCTCAGTTTCTAAGGGTTTGGACTCGCCAGGCAGAAAAATTTCCTCGCGCTTTTTGGCCAGGCTTACTACCTTGACGTCGTTGAACAGGTTTAGCTCGCGCAGCACTTCTACAACGGCTGAGAGCTGTCCTTTACCGCCGTCAATCATCACCAGATCAGGCCAGTCGGGGTCGCCCACCCGCCGCTTCTCAGGGTCGGCGGCATAGCGGCGAAAGCGGCGACGAATGACTTCGGCCATGCTGGCAAAGTCGTCGGAGTGGCCTGCGCGTACCTCCGGGTTCTTGATCTTGTAGTGGCGGTAGTGCTGCTTGGCGGGCAGTCCATCGACAAACACTACCTGGGAGGCCACCGCATCAGACCCTTGGATGTGGGAGATGTCGTAGCCTTCAATGCGCCGGGGCAGGTCAGGCAGATCGAGAATGTCGGCCAGATCGAGAACGGCCTGGGTGTTGCGATCGGCAAACTTCTGGGTGCGGGCCAACTCGTACTGGGCGTTGCGCTCCACCATTTCCACCAGGTCGGCCTTGGTCTGACGTTGGGGCACTTCAACGGTAACTTTGCGGCCCCGGCGAGTGGTGAGATACTCCGCCAAAATATCGCCTTCTGGCAGTTCATGCTGAGCCAAAATCACCGCCGGAATTTCGACCGGATCGACGCTCTGGTAGTGGTTCTCCAGAACCCGCTGCAGAATCTCACCAGGGGTGCCGGACTGAGCATCCGCTACAAAGCCCAACCGACCTACCAGGCGTCCAGCCCGCACCTGAAAGATCTGCACACAGGCGTGCTGGTCGTCGCTAGCCAGCGCGATCGCATCTCTCGACACCGTATCATCGGGCAGGGCTACTTTCTGGTCAGCGCACAGCCGCTCTAGCCCCTTGATCTGGTCCCGCAGTCGGGCCGCCTGCTCAAACTTAAGATCCTCAGCGGCTTTCTCCATCTGCTGGGTCAGCACGTCCACTAGCTCGGTAGTGCGGCCCTGGAAGACCATTGCTACCCGCTGCACAATCTTGTGATACTCCTCGGGCGAAATCAGCTGCTGACATACCCCCGGGCAGCGGCCAATGTCGTAGTTGAGGCAGGGCCGATCTTTAAACAAGGGCTGAGGCCGCTGACGCAGGGGGAAAATTCGCTTCACCAGGTTCAGTGTGCTGCGCAGCAGACCGACGTCTACATAGGGGCCGTAGTAGCGGTCTTTGATGCTCTTGCGCCGCTTGCGGGTGATGTAGATGCGGGGGTAGTCTTCCGACCAGGTGATGCAGAGGTAGGGATATTTCTTGTCGTCCTTCAGCAGCACGTTGAAGTGGGGTTGGTGCTGCTTGATCAGGTTGGCTTCGAGGGCCAGTGCCTCGGCTTCGGTGTCGGTGACAATAAACTCGATCTCCGCCACGTGCATCACCATGATGGCGGTACGCGGCGTGTGCCCATGGGCGTCCCGAAAGTAGGAGCGCACGCGCGATCGCAAGCACTTAGACTTGCCGATATACAAAATCTGATCGCGAGCATCGCGCATAAAGTAGACCCCTGGCTCTTTAGGGATCTCCTTAAGCCGTGCCTCCAGCTTCTCGGGATGATGGATTAGGGCAAAAGACTGAGCAGTCGAGTCCACAACGCCACGAACGATCTACGAACGACACTCTGTAGACCTCTAGGATAGCGAGAAATGAACTCTCTCAATGGAGAGGTTGCCGCCCCTGCTTAAGGCTAAATCCGTAATAGGAACCTCAGTAGTTAAGTAAATTTGCTTAAGTATCTTTGCATGTACTTAAGTGCCAGACAAAACAACACCGAAAATTAAGTATTAGACAAAATCCCTTACTTGGTCCCTGTTTTACAGGTTGCATTTGCGAAAACTTGAGGACAAGGGCTGTAGCTTTTTAACCTACAGTTCAGTTCCTAGCGTCACTACCCGAGTTATTCCTAAACAATGGACAAACGAGCCTTTAAATCCCGTTACCGCGAACAGGTCAGAGACATTTTGACTCAGCTGCAGTCGGCGATGGTGGTCTCCGCTCAGCTAGAGGTTGCCCTCGCTAACATTGGTCAATCTGTGCAGGCGTTAAGCCGAGATGTCGAGGAGTTTCTCTCCGAGGAGTCAGATCAACCCCCGTCAGCCTCTTAAGGCGCAAAACCGAGAGACCGTATGCACCAGATCCTGGAGTCGAACGGGCTTGATTAGGTAGGCCTGCGCACCCATCGCTAAAGTCCTCTCCCGGTCAGCCTCAAACACATAGCCAGAAATAACGACGATGGGCAGGTTCTGCCAGTGCGATTCTGCGCGAACCTGCCTGATCAGCGTGAACCCGTCGATTTCAGGCAGACACAGATCAAGCAGCAGCACGTGAGGCTGAAAATCCTTGAGATGTAGAGACAGCTGCAGTCCATCCGACAAAGCGAGCACCTCATACCCGCAGTAGCGCAGATAGTCAGCAAAAAAGGTTCGATTGGCGAAGTCGTCCTCTACCAGCAAAACTCGGTTTTGGCGGGGTGTCGAAGTTAAAGGCAGCGGTTCCATCAGTTTCTGGATCCCGAAGCAGTACTCGTAACCCTTTGCAGCATTTTTGACTGCAAAGGGAGCCGCACCCAAAAAAGCTCAGCCTTACGTTTTCCCATTTAATCCGCAATTCCTGTAATAACTGCCCGCTTGTAGTGTTTAAACATATGTGCCGCTGAGAATTCAGGGAACTTACGAGTACAAGTTGAGGAATTGCGCTTAATTGCACAAAAACTGCAGTTACCGCCTTCTAGGACGCTCGCTCGCTTTTTCTGGGAGTCGTTGACTATGAGTAGGCGGTTAAGCGCAGCGGGTAGTCAGTAGATGGCCTAGGAGCTATCGCCAGCACATTTCGTGGATGCGCTGCGTATGTGCTCAGGCCCCTGAACCTTTCCTGTTTGCGGTACGGCAGTAGCGCCCTGTAAATACCCTAAAAGCTGCCAGAGGCTCCTCTTGAAAACTGAGTGCTCCAGCAGCTCTCAACAGCAAGCGCTTTTAGACAGCTGCGGCGGATGCGCCAGCTATGCCTGTAAAAACTGGGCAACTTTAGCGATCGCATCTGCCAGCACCTCTGGTGGATGCACTAGGGCAATCCGTACGTACCCCTCCCCAGCTTTGCCAAAACCACGGCCAGGCGCCATTGCCACACCGGTTGTTGCTACTAGCCGCACACAGAAGTCAATCGAGTCTTGCGCCCAAGGCTCAGGCAGTTTGGCCCAGATATACATTGTTGCCTCGGGGGTAGGCACCGGCCAGCCTATCTGGCGAAGCGCCTGTACGCAGGCATCGCGGCGCTGACGGAAAGTGTCTACCGTCTGCTGCACCCACTCTTGCGGCCCGGTCAAGGCTGCGATCGCGCCCGCCTGAATGCCCCGGTACTGGTTAAAGTCCACGTTGGCTTTGACCTGACGCAAGGCCTTAATCAGCTCTGCGTTGCCAATGGCGTAACCAATGCGAAAGCCACCCATGTTGTACGACTTAGACATTGAGAAAAATTCGATGGAGACCGTTTTGTCGGGGTTCGCCTGCAGCACCGACACGGCTGGTTTGCCGGTAAACGTGACGTCGGCATAGGGAAAATCGTGGGCCAACACCAGGTTGTGCTGCTGACAAAACGCTACCGCCTCTTGCCAAAACCCCAGCGGTGCCGACGCGGTGGTAGGGTTGTGCGGGTAGCTCAGCACCATCAGCCGTGACTGCTCCAGCACCGCAGCCGGAATCTCTTCAAAACGAGGTAAAAAGCCGTCCTCCTCCCGCAGCGGCATTGGGTAAATTTGACCGTTTGCCAGATAGACTCCGCCCGCGTGGGATGGGTAGCCAGGGTCCATGAGCAAGGCAAAATCACCAGGATTGAGCACCGCCAACGGCAGGTGGGCCGTACCCTCTTGGGAACCTATCAACAGCAGCACTTCAGTTTCTGGATCGACGGGTACTCCAAATTTTTCCGTGTACCAAGTCGCTGCCGCCTGCCGAAAGGCCTGGGTTCCTGAGAATAGGCAGTAGCCGTGGGTGTGAGGATTGCTGAGCGCTGCTGCGATCGCATCCGTAACGTGAGGCGCAGCAGGTAAATCCGAAGATCCCAGAGATAGATCAATTACAGTCAGGCCTGCTGCGATTGCCTCTGCCTTAGCCCGATCCATGTCGGCAAAGACGTTTTTCTGTAGCGGCTCTAATCGTTTGGCAATCTGCATAGCCTAACCTCTCAATCCATCTCCTCACTTATAACAAGCCGCAGAATTTAGCAGCGGATTTATTTAAGAGATTTTGATCAAGAGGTTCACAGAATAGCTTTGAATAGCAAAACCGCTTCTAGAGAAGCTATATAGATAAAAAACCCAGAAAACGCTGGTGAGACATCGATTAGATGGTGTAGAGACGAAATTTAAGGGGCAATCTTGAGCAGACTGTAAAAAAGCCTCGCTCAAATATTTACCCTGGTGGCTCAAACCCATTAAGTAATTGATCCCTTTAAACCTGTTAGCCCCCCGGCAATGCCAGGGGGCTAAAGAAAGGGTTGGGCCAGGGTTAAACGCTATCTACAGCTGATCGAGCTGCGATTTGAGCTCCTCTAGCTCTTTATCAACTTCTGCGCTGGCAGGAGCGGGAGTGGTGACAGGCGCATCGCCAGGAGGCAGAGATGCTTGCCCCACTGAGCCACCCGCGAGCTGGGCCTTCATGGACTCTAGCTCCACGTCGACATCAGTGCCAGCTTCTAAGGCGGCAAACTGGCTCTCCAGGTCGGCCCCGGCTAGCTCGGCAGCAGCCTGCGAGCGGGCTTCCATCTGCATCACCTTTTCCTCCATGCGCTCGAAGGCACCCATAGCGCTGCTGGTGCTCATGCGGCCCATCGTGCTCTGCAGCTGCTCATTGGCCTTAGCTGCGCTAGCGCGAGCCTTGAGCATATCTTTCTTGGTTTTAGCCTCGGAAATCTTGCTCTCTAGGGCAATCAGGTTGCGCTTGAGCTGATCGACGACCGTCGATTGTTGATCCAACTGGGTTTTCAGCGCCACTGCCGTTTCAGCCTGAGTCTTTCGGCGCACTAGGGCTTCTCGGGCCAAAGCTTCATCACCCTTTTGCAGGGCTAACTGAGCTCGCTGCTGCCAGTTGTTGGCTTCCGTCTGGGCCCGGTCATACTGCTGCTGCACTCGCTTCTGGCTTGCGATCGCGCTGGCAACGGCCTGACGCATCTGCACCAGGTCTTCCTGCATATCAATGATGGTCTGATCCAAAATCTTTTCTGGATCTTCCGCCGAACTTACCGCTGCGTTCAGATTAGACCGAACTACTCGACTGACTCGATCAAATAACCCCATGACTGTAATCCTTACAACCGTGGCCTTACAACTTCAACGACCCAACTGGTAATCCAACGGGTAGTCCTATACCTAGGGTACTCACAGATATTGCAATCGGTAACCCTGACCGCAGACAGCAGAGCCACCCATCCCCAAAGACAGGGCGGTGCTCAGCCTGACCTAGTATTAGCACACAAGGCCGCGCTGCTGACCCTGCTGAACGCCAAATTCAGCCTAGCCCAAAGGCTTTGGACATTGCGTATAACCACTGATTTGAGGTAGACCTTGCCCGTTAGATCAGTATTTCTGCCATATCGACTCTTTATTCTCTATCAGTAGCATAGGCACTGTAGAAAGTACGTAAGCAAGTTCTCTAGGGTCTTCGTAAGTCAACTACGAGCTCTCCCCAGCCAGAGTTGGCACACGAATTGGTTGCCATTGTCTTTAGTAAACCTGTCTGATCTCTGCGAATTATCAGGCACCTCCTCTGCAAACTGTGAATCAGCGAATCGAAAACCTCTACAACGCTTAACGGCCCACACAAATTGCCTCTAAGCTCGTTTCCCATTACCTAATAGAGGGAAACATTGCGCTGATTGATTCGCATCATCTTCACAAGTAATCTGCGCTATTTGGATATTTTCAC
>DATNQE010000267.1:0-2267 GCA_036702895.1 Trichocoleus sp.
GACTGGCCGCGCCCAGTGCCGCCACGATCATTAGCAGGTCTACGTCTAGCTCATTTTTCTTAAACAGGGTCGTCAAGCCTTCACGGGCACTCTCAAACCCGCCAATCACGTAGGCTGCCGTCAGAATAAAGATGGCTGCTCCAAGCCAGCCGAGATTGAGCGATTGCCAACCAAGGATGACTAGAACCGCACAGGTAAGTGCTGCGATCGCATCCGGGTGATCCTTTAACAGGCTAGAAAACCGAGGCGTAGACAGGTTCGCAGAAACCATACTGAGACCGTGAAATAGATACCCTCTCACCCTAAACATTGACATTAGTGTCAATGTCAATGTTTTGAGTAAGCTAGAGGGATGAAGGCCCAATACCTGACTATCAAAGAGCTCACAGACACGGTGGGCGGCGTCACCCCTCGCATGGTGCGGCATTACCACACTTTGGGGCTGCTGCCGCCCGTGCAGCGCTCCCAGGGCAACTACCGCCTCTACACCCAGCAAGATGTGCAGCGCCTGCAGCGCGTGATAGCCCTGAAGCAGCAGGGGTTTCAGCTATCGCACATTCGCCAGCTGCTAGATAGCCATTCGGAAGAACCTGCCAATCCCATGCTGATGGCTCAGATGGAGCAGCAGTATCGCTCCGTAATTGGGCAAATCACCCGGCTAAGGCAAACAGCCTCTGCGTTAGAGGGGCTATTGGGGCGGGACCATGACTGCCAAAGCACGCAAGCCGAGGTGCTAGCCCAGCTCAAGCAGCTCGACGTCAATGCCCAAGAGGAACTCGGTAAACTCGACCAGCTCTGGTCAAACCTGGATGCTGCTACAACCGGGCACCCAGAAGCGTTTCAAGAATCTCTGCAGCGGCTGCTTCCTGACCTATCCCACTACTCCGAAGTTACCGTCCATCTGATGCAGCAAATGGTGCTGGCTTGTGGCGATGTTAGCTTGATTAATTTTGTGCGTCTAAGTCACGGTGCTGTGGCATCTGCCCGGGAAGCACTCAAGGCGGGATGCTCTATCGTGACAGATTTGCCAGCAGTCGCCGCCACTCTTGATCACACCCGATTAGCCCATCTGGGATGCACCGTTGAGACCCTGATTGATGCCCCCCATATTACAGGAGCCAATGAAGCAGAACAGGCATTTTGGGACCACCACTTCTGGCAGGAACAGCTGAAGCAAGTCCCCAAAGGATCTGTGCTGGTTGTTGGATACGCCCCCTCGGTATTGCTTGCAGCCTGCCAGCTCATTGAGCAGCAGCAAATCGAGCCCGCCCTTATCATCGGTATGCCGATTGGATTTAGCCACGCTCCGGCAGCAAAGCGGCGGCTGATGGAAACACAGGTCTCCTACATCACAGTTCAAGGCAGTCTCGGCGGTGGGCTTTTAGCATCAGTAGCGTTGAATTCCCTAGTAGAAACGCTCATTGAAAAGCCAGACTGTCACTGCTACCTCACCTGTCCTTAGCTCCAAGCCTTGTGCCAGTTGCCCAAAATTCTGGACTAGATTTGGACTGCGCAGGTGTGTGCCAGTTGCCCAAAAACCGCATTCCCTCGTTCACATCGAAGCTCGACAGCCTTGATTTTGCGTAGAGTAGTTGCCGCAGACGCAGCTAGGCTAAATCTGAGCCGAGGGACAGCAATTCATTAGAATCAAAGCAGGAGAGCTGCAGTGAAGAAGAATCTCACGGAAATGCCCATCAAGGCTGTGGTTTAGGTCAGTAAAGAAATGCAAGTCCAAACCGTACTGGAGGCATACGAGCAGTTCAGTCAAAGTGAGGCCTGTCAGTTAGATCGCAGGCTGTTAGATAACCTGCGCACAACGTTAAGACGCTATGTGCTGCCCGCCTACGGACGATTTGACCTCTTAGAGCTGCGCAAGAACTTGGAAGGCTGCTTAGCTCAAGTGCCTTTAATTGACTTGCTGAATGACGCTGCCAAGCTGCTGAAAGATTTGAAGCAGAGCGGTGATCGGGGAAATGAGAAGGGAATATCGAGGGCAACAGCGACAAACTACCGCTCCGCTCTGCTGCGCTTTCTGAATTGGGTGTATGCCCAAGGTTGGGAACATTCCCAAAAAGCAGTTGCCATACCTGACTTTGCGCCTAGCTTGCAGAGTGGGCAGGGACTCCCAAAAGTTAGACAGACAGCTTCTAGAAACCAAACCTTCCCCTATAGCTTGAGAGCGGAAGATCTAAGCGGCAAACTAAAAGAACAGTTAGCCCAACTAGAAGCCTTTTTAGCTCAAACTGCCCCCACGCGACCCGACCATA
>DATNQE010000369.1:0-8869 GCA_036702895.1 Trichocoleus sp.
TAACGAGGTTACGCCCTCCGCATCCTCATCCTCCGGCCGCGGATCGACGAGATAGGAGGGCACCGGCTCCTCAATGTTCTTAAGCTTCAACGGCCCCAGGAAATTGGCGTTGAGCCGCAGCCGCGATTTGACTACGTCGTAGATAGTCTGAGAAATACAGAGGCCACCAGGCTTGGCATAGGTCTGCAGCCGTGCGGCAATGTTTACACCATTGCCCATCACGTCCGATTCATTCACCAGAATGTCGCCCAGGTGAATGCCGATGCGGTGCATCAACCCCTGCACCCCAGACTGTATTGCCATGGGTTCCCGATTGAGATCAGCTAGCCGCTGCTGAATCTCCAGACCGCAGGAAACCGCCTGCACAGCGCTGACGAAGTAAACCAGCAGCCCATCACCGGTGGACTTAAGCAGGGTGCCTTCGAAGGCTTCACACAGTTCTCCGATCAGCCTGAGATCTCGGTCGATCAGGCGTAGGGTCGATTCCTCGTCTACCGACATCCGGGCACTAAATCCGACAGCGTCGGTCATCATGATGGCGGCCAGGATTCGGTGTCGGGGATTTGACGATAGGACTCGATTCTCCATAGGAGCGGGATGAGAGGCCACTAATTGCAGGGTAGGAAACAGACCCTTCAGGGACTATTTGCCTATCTAAGGTTGCCCTTTCATTGACCCAGACTCTCTATGAAATACTCCTGAAACTGGAAAGCTTTACCGGGCCTTCATATCTGCGATCGCACCTCGCGTCATTGCGGCAATAGCCTGATCAGTCGCTTTGGGCAGCTGGTAGTACTTGCCACCCGCCGTTTTTGCCAGCTCTTTACCAAAGCCGGTGGAGACAAACTTGCGCTCGGTATCAATGATCAAAAGCTGGTAGCCCATGCCCCGAATGCGGGCCGCAATATTTAGCAGCTCCTGCTTGATGTCGGGCTTTTCGTCCGATTCCTGCAGGTCCCCGAGGGAGCGCGCCAGAGGAACATTGCCCCGCCCATCGGTGATGGCCACAATAATCACGTTGCCAATATCGCCCGACTGCTGGGCGTTGGTGCCCACCCGCACTGCCTGAGTGAGGCCGTGGGCCAAGGGGGAACCGCCCCCGCAAGGCAGGCGCTCCAAACGGCGGCGGGCCATGGCGATCGAGCGCGTCGGCGGCAGCAGCACCTCGGCCTGCTCGCCCCGGAACGGGATCAGAGCAACCTCATCCCGATTTTGGTAGGCCTCGGTGAGAAGCTGCATCACAGCTCCCTTGGCCGACTGCATGCGGTTAAGCGCCATCGAGCCAGAGGCGTCCACCACAAACACAATTAGCGAACCCGCTTTACGGGCCAGCCGCTTGGCCCGAATGTCGGCCTCTTCGACCACAACTTTGCGATCGGGCTGCCGCTCTCGTCGCGCCTTTTGGTAGGGGGCTGCGGCCCGCAGCGTAGCATCCACCGCAATCCGCCGTACCGCCCCTTGAGGCAGCACCGGCTTGATGTAGCGACCCCGCTCCTCCGACAAAATCAGGCTTTGGCTGCCTGACTTGCCCTGGCGACTCATCGTTTGAGCAAACAGCAGCATGGCGGGATCAAGAATCACCCCTTCCGGATCAAAGACAAACTCTTCGGGAATCGAGGGCGGTGTCTCTTCCTGCTCTTCCTCAGGGTCTTGCTCTGCATCGTCCTCTGAGTCGTCCTGGTTATCCTGAGGTTCCTCTGAATCGTCCTGGCTTTGGGGCGGCGGTGGCGGCGGTGGTGGCGGCTGTTGATCGTCCGGCGGCATGGGGTTGAGCGAACGCGGAATGATCACTAGCTCCACAGCCACTCTTAGATCATCTGCCGAAACCGTAGCTCGACCCTCTAAAGCCGCGTGCGCCTTAGCAACCCGCACGGCGAACAGCTCGGCCCGGTGCCCCTGGACACCCCCTCGAACAGCTTCGGTCACGAGGTACTGAACCTGCTCGCGAGTGATGCGAACTTCCTTAAGCCACTCCCTGGCCAGAATAATCTGGGTTCTGAGGGCATCGATTTCTTCGGCGTAGCCCGCTAAAAATGCTTGAGGGTCACGGTTGAAGAGGTTTACTTGCTCAACCACTTCAACCCGGTTCTCCAGCGTCAAAGTCGCATCGGCAGAGAGCGCAATGGCGATGCGATCGAGCAGATGCTCCCGTAATGCACCTTCTTCGGGATTGTAGGTGGCGATTAGCAGTGGCTGACAGGGATGCTGGAAGCTGATGCCTTCGCGCTCAATCTGATTGCGCTGCTCCGAAAGCGTCCCCAGCAGAAGGTTAGCGATCTGCTCATCGAGCAGGTTGATCTCATCGATATAGAGCACGCCCCGATTGGCCTCGGCTAATAGGCCAGGCTGGAACACGGTTTCACCGGCCTTGATCGATTTGGCAACATCAACCGAACCGAGCAGGCGGTCTTCGGTGGCGCCTAGAGGAATCTGGATGAAGGGAGCAGGAATGACGCGAGTGGGTAGCTCAGCGCCGTGAAACTCTGGGCCAAACCGCTGCAGGGTTTCGTCATCCCAACGGTGAGGATCGGTGGGATCAGCATTGCAGCAGGAGCCTTCGATGACCTCAATAGGTGGCAGAAGCTGGTGCAGCGCCCGCGCCATTACCGACTTAGCAGTCCCTCGACGACCCGCAATCACAACCCCGCCCAGGCCTGGGTCAACCGCAGCCAGGAGCAGCGCCAGTTTAATAGCATCTTGTTCGATGATGGCCGTCAGTGGAAAAACGGCGAGCAGAGCGGGGCTTGCAGCGACAGTCATGGAGTAGACGAGTAACTTCCGATCTTTCAGGGTATCAGGTATCGAGCGGCTATGGTTCGGGGTTCAAACCTTTGCAAGGAAAGGGTTTTTGAATGGTCGAGAGCGCTAGGGCCAGCTTTAGCAGGGAGTTGCTGTAGCGGCTTTACGAGCCTCACCAGGTAGGGGCATCACAGGCCTGTGTACAGGCCAAAGAATCCCAACAATAACGATGGAAATCCTGATGAGATGGGCATTCTAGCAGCATAAGAAAAACCGCCTAAGCAGATTTGCTGGGGCTGCTTACCGCTGCTGTAAACCTTCCGTAAGAGAATCACCCGTGTTAAAAAGCGCTGCTTCTGCCCATAGCCCTGTGATGACTGCTGCCCACGCTATTTACTGCAAGTTTCTGGTGGCGCGGGAGTCTTATATTGCTTGCCATATCCGGGTGCCCGATGTGCCTCAGCGTATTCCCGCGATCGCACTCGATGGCCGCTTCTATAGCTTTTTTAGAGCGGTGCCTGAAGCTGCCAAGGCCCTTGCGATCGCAACTCGGCTGGGCAAGCGCGATGATGAAATTGCGATCACGCTTAATCGCCGAGGCTACAGCATCTGGGTCAACGAAACCCAGGCGAACTACGCCCCTCCTGCCAGCGACCCGCGCCACTCGCTCAAGCCTGCCTTTGGCCCTGCTTCCTGCCTGATCCTGGGCGACCCCATGAGCTTTAGCCGCTGCACCTTAACCGTGCCCGATCTGGCTCAAAGCGTAGACGGCCTGAGCTACAGCGGCCGCTTTTACAGCATCTTCCGGCAAACCAGTGACGCGGCAGAGGCGATTGCGATCGCGGCAAAGCTGGCTCAAAAAGGGGATGAGACCTTAATGACTATCAACCCAGAGGGCATTGTGATCGCCGTACGAGAAATCAATGCTGCAATCGCGGCCTCGGTAGTAGGGTAGCGCTTTTCAAATTGCACCATTTCTACCAAAAGCGCCTCCGATGGAGGCGCTTTTGATGTTTAGGCCAGGCGAGTTGAGAAGGGCTCACGATTGGACCCACGGCCTGCGCCAAGCGCGGGCCCAAGCTTCGCTACGCAAATCGTTTGCTGCTTACTTTGAAGAGCCTGTATTAACGGCTACCGGGCAGAATCGGCTGCTCCACGGCCTGACGGTAAACTTCGACATCGTCGTTGAAGTCGATGGGCAGCACCGCTACAACGTTTTCGTGGGGCCGGGGAATGATCACCCAGGTTTCTAAGATGCCGCCCGGGGTATTTTCAGCCGCCTCGACGCCTGCCGCCATTGCAGCCTTGACCTCAGAAACATCGCCCCGAATATTGACGCAAAACCGGGCACTGCCAGCCCGGAGGTAGCCGACTAGGGTTACCCGCCCAGCTTTGACCATCGCATCAGCGGCGGCCAGAACTGGTGGAAATCCTCTCGTCTCAAGTGACCCGACTGCCTGTGGCATTGCCGCTCTCCTCAGAAAATCCTGTCAGTTAAAAAAATCCAACCTCAATTGTACGAGGCTTATGGCCCATACAAGACAATCCCCTTCTTAATTACAGGCTCAGGGGCAATTCTTCAAAGTTCGTCAGATTCAGCAATGCAGAGGATTTAGAGACAAGCTGCTTATGCAGCCCTAGCCTTTCTCAGACCGAGCTACATTTACATCTCCTGTGAATCTCTTATGACTTTGCCCTAGAGCCCTTACACCCAAAAAGGCTCTGATTCTGGCGTAAATTCAATTGGGAGAACGGCTTCGATGTTCTCTTCGGGATTGGGAATGATGATGTGGGTCATGACTTCAGCATTGCCGGGGCAGGCATCTGCCGCCGTAATCCCCGCCTCTACGGCTCGCTTCACTTCAGCGATGATGCCCCGCACAGCCACAAACTGCCGCCCGCTCTCAGAGCGGTCGTATTTGACCAGGGTGACGCGGGCTGCTTTGACCATGGCGTCGGCAGCGGCCAGCACCGCCGGAAAAGTTTGCGTCTCAATCACGCCTACGGCAATCGTCATGGCTTCGTTCTCCCGGCTCTATCCTGGCTTCGATCCTCAACTATACCCCGACAGCAGAGTCTAGCCGCAGAACTCGTTCAAAGAAATATCTAGAGAAATGCTAGAGAAATAGCAGAGAACTACACCTTAATTGCGCTGGGTTGCGATCGCGCCGCAATGACCCGCTCACAGCCCGAGTCAGGTTTAGCCCAGTCACAGTGGCACTCTTTAGGGTCACCCCAGCAGAGACTGAGGTAGAGCTCAGTACGAGTTGCGTCTACCTCGGCCCATTCAGCCTGGGCGATCAGAGTTTCAACGTGCTCTAGCGTGGTCGGCACAGGCGGACGCCCCGCCAGCCAAAACTGCATATCGGCGATGGCGCTGCGCCAAAAGTCCAGCACTGAACCCTTAGCCGCAATGAGCTGCACCTTGTCCTGGGGAATGGCGGCCAGCTGAGGGTGTAGTTCGGGGAAGCAAATCGAGCGCCCCTGGAAGCGACAGGTGTGCCAGACTAACCCCGAAACACTGTGCTCCTGCTGGTACTGGTGGATCTGGGCGCGAAAATCTTGAATGGCGTAGACCTTACTCAGCTTTTCAGTGCCCAAAGCTTTAGCCAGAACCGGGTGATTAAGGCGCTCATTGGACGAGAGCAGCAGCCGTTCCCCTTTCCAGGTAGCCCGGAGTTCCTGGTCGAGAATTTCGAGGAGTTGTTCGGTGGTGTAGCTCATCCGCCGACCCAGTTAAAGTGCCTTCATTCTATCAACCAGACTTCTAGGGACCTGTTCACCGCTATAGTTTTGCCAATCGATTTAGCAATAGATCATAGATTCCGTCGGCGTTAACGGTTTCGATGACGTTGGCGTTGGGGGGTCGCTCGCTGCTTTGCCACAGATCGACCAGGGTTTGGCCCAGCGTTAGAGAGCTGTTAACCTCCACATCAACCCGCAGTCGTCGCCCAGAAAAGAGGTCAGGCGCTAGGAGGTAGGCGATCACACACGGGTCATGGAGAGGAGAACCGGGCAGACCGTAGCGCTGGGCATCGGCAGCGCCGTAGAAAGACAAGAGGTTAGCAGCCGCTGTAGCGACAGGGGTGCCCAGCGATCGCAATGCCTCCAGCCGTTCAGGCGTCGTCAGCACTTGGTGGGTCACATCCAGGCTGATTAGCGTCAGATCCAGACCCGCCTCTAGCACCACCTTGGCCGCATGGGGGTCTACATAGATGTTGAACTCGGCAGCGGGGGTAACGTTGCCCTGGGTAATGGCGCCGCCCATCGTCACCACCCGATCTATTCGAGATGCGATCGCAGGCACTTGAATCAAAGCCACTGCAAGATTAGTCAGCGGCCCCAGCGTGGCTAGGGTAATTGGCTGCTCAGCATTAGATAACTGCTCGATCAAAAATTGAACCGCGTGCTGGGGCTGGAGCGTCAGCTGCGGTTCGGGAAATTCAACGCCCTCTAGCCCCGTCGCCCCATGCACATGCTCGGCAGTTAGTAAGGGAACGAGTAAAGGTCGAGGACAGCCTGCATACACCTTGGCATTCCAATGGCCGGCCAGCTCGCAAATCTTCAGGGCATTCTGCTGGGTTAGCGGCAGCGGCACATTGCCCGCCACAGTGGTAATGCCCAAGACGTCAAACTCCTCGGGAGAAGCCAGGGCCAGCAGCAGCGCGATCGCATCATCCACGCCGGGGTCACAGTCGATAATCAGGGGCAGTGCCGTCATTGCCTCTCCAGGGGGCGGTTTCCCCAGTCTAAGAGCATCTGCGCTAGCGTAGAATACGCAGGTAAATTCTTGATATTCCCTGTCGTCTCCTGTTCAGCTTTCGTTCTGTAGTTTTAGTCAATTTCCTCCGTGACTTCTTCCCGACGCTTCGCGGCTGTATGCTTTTTGGGCTTAAGCCTGACGATTGCAGGTTGCGCAGGCAGTCCGCTAGGCGCGTCTCTGCAGCGATCTTTAGAAGCCGACTCCCAGCTGGCCGAAAACCCGCCTTTTGGTCAACGCGACACAGCCGCATCCACCCCCACCGACAGCGATGCAGGCTCAACGCCCTCGGCTGCAGAAGGCGCAGAGACTGGCTCCAGTCCACGACCAGCAGATTCAGGCGCTAGCCCCAATCGTCCTGACGCCTCTGCCCAGCCGGAAAGTGCGGCCGAATTAGCTCAGGTGCCTGAAGAGCTGCGGCCCTATGTAGGCGATTTGGTGGCTCTGGAGTTGCTGGCAACGACGCCTGCTCCCGGCAGCAACAATGCCGCAAGCAGCGGCAATTTTCAGCCCAACCAGGTTATTACCCGCAGCGACTACGCCCGCTGGCTGCTAACTGTGAACAATCGGTTTTATGCCGACCAGTCCGATAAGCGCATTCGAGCCGGGGTTAGCAGCGCCACGCCCGCCTTTAAAGATGTCCCTCCATCGCATCCAGATTTTGAAGCAATTCAAGGGCTGGCAGAGGCAGGACTTATTCCTAGCGCTTTGGCAGGCAACTCTACAGCCGTCAATTTTCGCCCGGAAGATCCGCTTACTCGCAAAGACCTGATTCTCTGGAAAGTTCCCCTCGATACTCGCCAAGGCCTGCCCACCACAACTCCTGAGGCGGTTAAGGAGCGCTGGGGCTTTCAAGACGCCGGCAAGATTGAGCCTTTGGCTCTCAGGGCCGTTATCGCAGACTACCAAAATGGGGAGTTTGCTAACATTCGCCGGGCCTTTGGCTACACAACCTTGTTTCAACCCGACAAGGGCGTAACTCAAGCTGAGGCTGCCGCCGTGCTGTGGCGCTTCGGGTCTCAAACAGAGGGCATTTCTGCCGCTCAAGTGCGGCAGGGCGACACCGCTCCGGCGGCCTCGGCTGAACCCCCTGAATCTGAACGAAACAGGACCCAACAACCGACATCGTCTCGATAAAACCAGCTGGCTACAGCAGCCTTATCAGGCTCCCTAGCTTGTGTCGAGAGCTTGTGAGAGCTGATCAGGATGGTTGGAGGAACGGGGTTGGGCTGCGCCCCTAGCCAGGGGTGAACCCCCCGCACTCCGTGTCCTCATCAATCCGGCTGCTGCTATGGGTAAATAGGCAGAATCAGGAAGGTTCAAATAGCGTGGCACCAGTGAGGCTTGAGGAGGCGGTCTTGAGGAGCGCCCAGCCAGCTAGAAAATCTAGCCAGCTCTTCAAGCAACCCTGGTGCCCTTGCCCAGCTTTAGATTTAGCGTCTGGGCTTAACTACGATGTATTTGAAATTCGGCTTAGAGAATGCCCATGTTGCTTAGACCCAAAATCGCGCCAGTCCCCAGAAGGTGACCGAAGCTAGTGGTCGCTAGCAGCGCGGGCAGGCTGAGGCCGCCGAAGAACTGGGGAGCGGGCAGTTGAGGACCCACGTTGGGGTACTTGATGGTGAATCTGCCGATTGCGATCGCAATAATATTGGCAATGATCATCACCAATCCCACCTTGGGGCTCCAGGGTGAGGTATCAGCAAACAGCGCCAGTACAGGTACAAAGTTCAAGATACGGCCTCCTCGAAAGCAAAAAAGAAGTCACACAGCAAACATGGACTCCCTCTGTCGCTCTCAGCATTTAAAACAGCTTGAGCAAGACAGAAAGTAGCCTAGCCATACTTTTTCATGCCCTTCCCAGGGCCCATCTGCCTTCGTTGCAAGAATTTACAAATTTCCTTGCGCAGCGTGAAACCTACGCTGATCGAAGCGCCGGCAGCATCTCCCTAAGGAGCTAATCCTCGCCCTACTTTGACTCAGTTGATACGACAACTGCGGTTACGACTGTGTGCCCCTCTTATAAGGGCAGATACAATCAAAAAACGCCAGTGCTGAAGTACTGGCGCCAAAGCATGCATACAGGAGCCTCACGGAAGACCTATGGAACGCGGGCTACTCTGGCTGCCCTTACTGGCCGTATTTATTGGGCTGGCTTGGGCTGGATGGAACGAGTACCAAAAAGTAGAAGCCTATAAGCTCTGGGCCCAGCAGTTCGAGCGGGCAAAATACGACATCTTTGCCGTTATGGGCCAATCTGGAAGCCAACTCACCTGGGGTAAGCCTACCCGCAGGGATCCTATTGAGCTAGAAAGCCTCTCCCTAGACAGCGTTAGCCAAATTAATCTAGAAGCCGATGGTCACCCGGTT
>DATNQE010000381.1:0-6511 GCA_036702895.1 Trichocoleus sp.
GCCTTAGTCGCCAGGTTGAGCACCTGTCGCTGGGAGAATCCCTGACGAATGCCCAGAAAGTAGAACGACAGCAGCGCCGCAATGGTCAGCGCCACAAAGGGGTGACCAATAAAGGTAATCCAGTTGCGCAGCGGGTTGCCCTCCGCCAGCACCACACCCGACACCGTATTGAGCAAGATCAGCACCAGCGGCACCGCCAGGATCGTGACCACCAGACCAAAGGAGGCAGTTTTGCCGGAGCGCTCCGCTAGCGCCGCCGCCTCACCCTGCTGCTTGGCCTCCGAGGTGTCTGAGGCATCAACCGGGTCAAGTCCCTGAGGTCTCACCCCTGAGCGCTCCGAACGATCGTCTCTGGGAAACGCGGAAACCGTGGCCAGCTCTGGCTCTGCCACTTCCGCTGCGGCCGCAGCTGAGGCAGGCACGCCCAGATGGATTTTGTTGCCAATGTAGCGGCCGAATACCAGACCTCCCACCAGCAGCGCCGGAATCCCGGCCAGCAGACCCATCAGAATCACCCAGCCCAGATCGGCTCCCAGCAGGCCCGCTACCGCCACTGGCCCGGGGGTTGGCGGAATGAAGCTGTGCCCCACTGCCAGGCTGGCCGCCAGCGGAATGCCGTAATACAGCAGTGAGCGCCCGGTGCGCCGAGAAATGCTGTAGACCAGCGGAATCAGCAGAATCAACGCTACATCAAAAAATACCGGAATCGAAACTGCCAGGCCGGTCAGGCCCAGCGCCAGCGGAGCCCGCTTTTCCCCCAGCGTTTTAATCAGCGTATTAGAAATCGCCTCAGCCCCGCCAGATGCCTGAAGCATTTCCCCAAACATGGCTCCCAGACCAATAATGATGGCGATATAGCCCAGGGTATTGCCCATTCCCTCCTGGATTGTTTTGGCAATTTCAGCGGGCGGAATGCCCCCGACAACCGCCACAAACAGACTGCTAATGAGCAGCGCCACAAACGCTTGAATCCGGACCACAATGACCAGAAACAGCAGCAGGGCAACCCCTAAAACAGCAATAAAAAGCAGTGAAAATGGAGACATACACAGATCCTCTAGGCCGCTTCCGCACTGCCTGATCTGCGTATTGAACCTGGAGCTGCGGCGATTGTCTCAACCGGGGCAAAAGCCTGTCAATTTAAATACTCGCTGAAATCAATTTCAAGCCTTAATGGAAGTTTGAACTACAGCTCCAACGAACCGTTTTCAACCTCTTTTAAGCCCTGAAATAGGCCTAAGCAATCTACTTAAATAATCCCTTCCAGGCTATCAAGCAGCACTATCAGAAGCGATTGAATAGTGTTTCGATGGCTCTAGCTTCCGTGAAGCGCTGAAGCGGTCACATCCTTCTTTAGGAGGAGTCGTAACTGACGCTACAAAACGTAAGCTGATTCGTTGCGAAATGTTGAAAGGACTGGCTGTTTGCCGCTGCTTGCTAGGAACTTCGGTAAAGAGGTCTTCAAGCCTTTCCCTTGCGCCCTGCCTGCGGTTGACGCTGCAAACCACGCTTCAAAAGGCAGTTCAAAATTGCGATCGCACCTCAACGGCTGAATCTGTCTAAAGGTATTTTGTATCGACGCAATCTTACGCCTTATAGGAGAAGAGCTTGGATGTTAAAGGTTTTAGCCTAAGAGCGAATAACACAAACAACTTTGCTAATCCCTTTCGAGAAGGAGCTATCTCCCAATGAAACCTGTACAGTTATTTGCCCTCATCGTGGGCGTTTTATTCCTGGGCGTAGGCGTTATGGGGTTTGTCCCTGGCCTAGTTTCTGAAGCCACTAGAATGCCCGGCTACGTTGATGCTATTGGCGTCCACTCTGGCTTTGGCTATCTGATGGGGCTGTTCCCCATTAACACCCCCCACAACATTGTTCACCTGGTTGTAGGTGGCCTGGGCATTTTGACCTCTATCTCCCTCGATAGCGCTCGTTACTACTCGGGTCTACTGGCTGTTTTCTACGGTCTGCTGGCTGTTATGGGTCTAATTCCCGCTGCCAACACCACCTTTGGCCTGATTCCTATCTATGGCAACGATGTTTGGCTCCATGCCGGTACTGCGGCGCTGGCAGCCTACTTTGGCTTCATTGCAACTCCTAACCTGCGTGAACAGCTCGTTAAGGAAGCCAAAGCCAAGCAGCAGGAAGAGGCTTCCCAGTCTAGCTAATGCGCTTCGGCCAGAAGTAACGGCCCTAACGAGGTTTGCTGCTGGTGCAGTGTTAACTCCGGTAGCCGTTTTCGCCGGGCAGTCGACACCCTCTCTCAAGACAGACTTACCAAACAGATGGCCCCGTTTCTCGAGCGAGAAACGGGGTTTTAGTTAGAAGACTGATTAAACTCCAAAGTCTGTATATATAGCTTTGGCCGGGTCGCTTAGGACGAGAGCCGTTGGTAATAGCCACACTTGGGACGGCGACCTGAGGCGCAATCGCCTTGCGACTATTTCTGGTGAAATGTCCTGATCAAATTGGCGGTTGCTATAGCTGTCACCACATTGCTTAAGACATTTAATTTTTAGGCGTGGGGAAGCTTTGCCCCCAGCTAGGATTTACACCCCTGCACCCCTAATTCCAGTGGCCATCCTAGAAGCCAGATCTAGACCAAATCAAAGGCATTTTCGAGATAGTCCTGCAGCACCAAAACCTGACCCGGGCCCCAAGACCGCTGTGCTAGTGTAGACCCTAGCAAGTTGCCTGGGCGGCAGCACGCGACTAATGCCACATCGAAACGGCAATAAGCCTCGGCCCACTGACTGTGTTGGGATAGGTAGACCTGGGCAGTTTTCCACAGCTTGGCCTGTTTTCCTGCCGTTACCGCCATCAGCCCGTTGCTGTCCCAGTTGCCCCGGCTGCGGGTCTTGACCTCGACAAAGGCTAGCTGGACCACTGCAGGACTGGGTTCGAACTGTCGCAGCGCGATCAAATCTAGTTCACCCCACCGGCAGCGCCATTGGCGCTCCAAAATACGCCAGCCTTGGTTCTTGAGCCAGTCTGCCACCAGCACTTCACCCAAGCTGCCCAGTTCCGCTCCGGTGGACCTGTTAGAGGCCATGGGTTCCAAAGATCCTGCGTGCTAATAGCTCTAGGGTAGACAGGCTGAGAGCGAAAATAACAGGGCCTCTCGCTACCGCTAGGGGCCTGGCGCCAAGGGTCTAGCTGTCGACCGAATCGTAGAACTCACCTACCCAGGGCAGCTGAGCCAGGTCTTCGAAAGTCACCTGCCGCTCCTTCTCCAGGGCTTCGATGCGGCGCTTTTCGGCGTATACCTGCTTCTGATAATAGGCGTGCTGCTCGGGAGACTCGGTGCAGTCGGTCTCGGTCCAGAGGGTGAGAAAGTGGCGATAGCGCTTTTCACAGAGGTTTTTCTCCATGCAGGCGGTAGCAGCCCGAATCACCAGGGGCGCCCTCAGGATATCTCGCTTGGTCTTTTCGTCTAGGTAGAGCAGGTGCTGCAGATGGCTCACCGGGCTATCGATTTCGGCCATGTGGTTGCGCAACAGACCCACTAGATCCGTAGGGGTAGCACTTGGGAGGGCATCGCCACTGAGCCACGCCTCGGCTGTCATAGCGCTGGGCTGAACCGGAGTCGAGTCTGGGCTCTGGACTATGCTGAGCTGCTGCATTAACCGCCAGAGCGCCCGGTGGTGGGAATAGCTGAACTGAAGGTCACGGTCCTCCAGAGCGGCGGCAACGATGGTGCGGTAGTCAGGGGCGTGGAGAAACAGGCGCAGCAGGGCGACTTCGGCCTGCTCCAGGGCGCTCGTTTTCCAGGGTGGAGCGGGCAGCTCAACTTTACGCTTAACGTCCCCGGTAGCGGCCCGACGCTGCCGCCGCACTTGAGTAACGAGATTTTCGGCCAGCAGCGGCACCAGGCGGCTGTCCCCATGGCTAAAGATCTCAGCGCAGTGGCGCACATAGTGGGTGCGGGTGTCGGCGTTGGCGATTTCACTCAGCAGGGTCACGATCTCCTGAGTGGTCTGCTGAAACTGATCGGCCTGGCGCAGGTCGCGGCCATTGACAATCTTTTGGATCTGCCAATCAATCCACAGAGGCGCCCCATCAAGCAGAGCCCGGTACTCTTCAGCAACGTGGGTTTTGAGAAATTCGTCTGGGTCTTTGCCATCAGGGATGTTCAGCACACGCAGCTGAACGTCGCCCCGGTAGGCCATCTCAGCGACTTCGCCGATAGCCCTCTCGGCAGCCTTGACGCCAGCAGCATCGGCATCAAAGTTGAGCAAGATCTGCTTGGACTCGGTATAGCGCAGCAGCTGGCGCACCTGAGCCGCATTGACTGCAGTGCCCAGAGCCGCCACAGCGTTGGAGAAGCCCGCCGCATGTAGCGCAATCACGTCGAAGTAGCCTTCGACAATGATGGCGCGGTCGTCTTTTGCGATCGCACCTTTCGCCAGATCGAGCCCGTAGAGCACCTTGCCTTTGTCAAACAACTCCGTATCCGGCGAGTTCAGGTACTTGGGCTTTTCATCCCCCAACGTCCGGCCGCCAAAGCCGATAACCCGGCTCTGAGCGTCGCGAATCGGAATCATCAGCCGATCGCGGAAGCGGTCGTAGTAGCCCGTCGCCCCCTGGCGCGGCACGATCAGGCCCGCCTTTTCTACTAGCTCTACTGGGTAGCGCTTCTGCTCCACCAAGTAGCCATAGAGCGTCTGCCACCCCCCCGGCGCAAAGCCCAGCTGAAACTGCTGAATCACGTCCTCCTGCAGACCCCGCTGCTGCAGATAGGCCAACCCCTCAGCCCCATCCGACTGGCGCAGGGCATGCTCATAAAACTTGGCCGTCACTGCGAGCACCTCAAACAGCTGCTCGCGCAGGGTGAGCTGGCGCTGCAGTTCCTGGCGCTTGCCAGGCTCCAGGGTTTTGACCGGCACCTGGTAGCGCCGGGCCAGGTCCAGCACCACGTCGGTAAAAGAGCGCTTGGTCAGCTCCATCAAAAACTTAAAGCTGTTGCCCCCCGCCCCGCAGGAGAAGCAATAATAAAACTGTTTGCCAGGGCTGACGCTAAAGCTGGGCGACTTATCGTCGTGAAACGGGCACAGCCCCACAAAGTCTTTGCCCTGCTTCTTGAGCACGACGTGCTCCGACACAACATCGACGATATCGGCGCGATCGCGCACTGCCTCAACAGTGTCAGGATGCAGACGGGGAGCGTCCATACAATGGGGTCAGCAAAAGGACAGCCAGCACGAGGGAAATTCTCGCTCAACCAGAAAGGCTAGCTCTATCTAGCGTTACTGGTATCTCACAATAGAGCATAAACGCTAATACTAGACCTGCAGGCTCGCTTTGTAATTTATACAGCAGCCCCACCGCTGTGCTGTCGGCCGTTTTCCCAAGTATAGTTCATACGTATTAATCAGGATCTCTGCCTTTCGTTGTGCATTGCTTAGCGCCAAACCAAATAAGCTAAACAGTAGATAATTTAACTCCATTTCCAGGATTCTCAGGCATGTCTGCCCTTGGTGTACAAGCTCTTTTCATTTTGATTTTGGTCGTGGCTAACGGGATTTTTTCTGGGGCCGAAATCGCCCTAGTATCTGCCCGTAAGGTGCGCCTAGAGCAGCAGGCTCGTGAGGGCAATCGCAGCGCCCGTCTGGCACTCAAGCTGGCTCAAGACCCCAACGACTTTCTCTCCACGGTCCAAATTGGCATTACTCTAATCGGCGTTCTCAGCGGTGCCGTGGCCGGTGCAACCATCGCTAGCCACCTTCAGGAGCCCCTTAGCCGGGTGGCCGTTCTAGCGCCCTACAGCAATGCTCTTAGCCTAGCTATTGTCGTCGGGCTAACAACCTTTCTCTCGCTGGTAATCGGAGAGCTAGTGCCTAAGCGGCTCGCCCTGAGCTACCCCGAACAGATCGCCTGCAGCGTAGCCCGTCCTATGCAGCGCCTATCGCGGCTGGCCGCACCTCTGGTGTCCCTGCTGAGCTTCTCCACCGATACTGTGGTGCGACTGATGGGCATTCGCGCCACCGAAGAGACCACTATCACTGAGGATGAACTGCGCGTTCTGATTGAGCAAGGCACTGAGGCCGGCACCTTCGAAGCCGCCGAGCAGGAGATGTTTGGTCGAGTGCTGCGCTTAGGAGATCGGCCGATCCGGGCGTTGATGACGCCCCGCACCGACATCGACTGGGTTGATCTAGACGCAACCCTGGAGGAAAACCGCGAGCTGATTATGATGAGCTCCCACTCTCGCTTTCCGGTGTGTCGGGGCAGCATTGACGAATGCCTGGGGGTGGTGCGGCTACGCAGTTTGCTGACCACCTATCTCAACGGTCCCGACCCCGAGCCAGACCTGATGCCGCTGCTGCAGGCGCCGCTATACGTTGCCGACAGCACCCGGGCGCTCAAGGTGCTGGAAATGTTTAAGGAATCGGGCACTCACATTGCCCTAGTGCTTGACGAATACGGCGGTGTGGAAGGGTTAGTCACGCTCAACGATCTGGTCGAAGCAATCGTAGGCGATCTGCCTGCCCTAGAAGATGAGGAAGAACCC
>DATNQE010000404.1:0-3807 GCA_036702895.1 Trichocoleus sp.
CGATCGCAATACGCCCCGTACCGCTCCCGCTTATTGCGAATCTTGCTGGGTAGCGCTGGCAGAATGCCGAAGTTGGGCGGCATGGGCTGAAAGTGCTTGGGCTCGGCCGAGCTGATGAAGTCAAACAGCGCACCCATCATCGTTGTTACCGGCAACGTCAGCGGTTCTAACCCTAGGGCAACGCGGGCAGCATTTGTACCGGCCAGCCAGCCTCCAGCGGCGGCTGCCGTGTAGCCTTCAGTTCCCACCAACTGGCCCGCCGCCAGAAGAGTAGGGCGAGCCTTGAACTGCAGACCTACATTTAGCAGCTCCGGTGAGTTGATAAACGTGTTGCGGTGCATCACGCCCATACGCACGAATTCCGCATTTTCCAGCCCTGGAATCAGCTGAAAGACGCGCTTCTGCTCACCCCAGCGCAAATTCGTCTGAAAACCAACCATGTTCCACAGGTTGCCTGCCCGGTCCTCCTGGCGCAGCTGCACCACCGCGTAGGGCCGCTTGTCTTTGTTGTCCGGGTCTTTGAAATCCCCCAAGCGCGCATCAAACAGGCCGACCGGCTTGAGCGGGCCGTAGCGCATAGTATCTTCCCCACGCCGCGCCATTTCCTCAATGGGCAGGCAGCCCTCAAAAAATTTTGCCGTCTCCCGTTCAAAATCCTTTAACTCAGCCTGCTCAGCCGCGCAGAGCGTCTGCCAAAAGTGGAGATACTGCTCCCGGTTCATTGGGCAGTTTAGGTAGGCCGCCTCGCCCCGGTCGTAGCGCGACGCCATAAAGGCGACTTCTCGGTTAATGCTCTCGCCCACAACAATGGGGCTGGCCGCATCAAAAAAGCTCATGTAGTCCTGCCCAGTGAAGCGCAACAAATCCGCAGATAGCGCCTCACTGGTCAATGGTCCCGTCGTCAGCACCACTACTCCATCGTCAGGAATGCGCTGCACCTCGTCACGGCGTAAATCGATTAGGGGATGGCTGGCCAGGGTTTCTGTCAAATCCTGGCTAAAGACGGCTCGATCCACCGCCAAAGCGCCTCCGGCAGGCACCTGATGCTGGTCGGCTTTACCGATGACAACCGACCCTAAGCGCCGCAGCTCCTCGTGAAGCAGCCCCGAAGCCCGGTCCGTAGCCTGGGCGCCAAAGGAGTTACTGCACACGAGCTCTGCTAGATGCTCTGAGTGGTGCGCCGGAGAGCGCTTGACTGGACGCATTTCATGGAGCACCACCGGCACCCCCGCCCGGGCAATCTGCCAGGCAGCTTCCGTACCGGCTAAACCACCCCCAATAACGTGAATGGGCTGCATTGTCTGTGCGATCGCTCCTCTCGTTTCTTTAACTGACCCCAGCAGACCTACTGGGTGCACTTCCTTTAGCTGCGGCAGATTGGCTGCGGCAGAATCCGACTCAGCTTTTCTAGAATAGCGAGTTTTGAGCAGGTTCCTTATTTCTGGGTCTATGGGTCCTGAAGGTGGCCTTAAAAAAGAGACAGAAACTAGAGAATTGCGCTGATACCAGACTGGTTTATATAGCCATTTCCGCTCAGGGGAGCGTCATCCGAAAGAGGCAGTTTATGGCTCGGGAGGGATGCTGTCTATAGCTGAGCTGTCTTATTACCTAGTAAGAACAGTTTGTTTGATAAGGAGACAAACTCATGCCTTATGAAAACACAGAAGCCCTACCCGCAGAAACTCAATCTCTGCCTCAAGAAGCAAAGCAAATCTTCATGGCGGCTTTTAACAGCTCCGTTGGAGATGGCCTCAGTGAAGCTGCAGCCCATGATGTTGCCTGGAACTCGGTGAAAAATACGTTTGCCCAAGACGACAATGGCGAGTGGTACTTCAAAGCTGAGCGCCGTGAAGTAGGCAGCAATAAGGGCACCATGCCCAACTCCTAATTAAATAGGTTATTAAAGTCGGGCTGCTGTTAGTTTCAAGGCGTTATTTCTCTGGAACGCACAGCCCGGTTTTGCTAAATTAGGAACCCTGTCGAACGCAAAAGTAAAAGAAGAGCTAGCCCGCACCCCTCTCTGCTGAGAGAAATCTATCGCAGTAATTGCACTTCTCCAAACAGAGACAACCTATTAATTTGTTGCGTCAATAGTAAGACGCCCCTGCTCAAGCAACTCCTTAGGATAAAGGCAACACCATGACCAGTTTTTGCCCAGTTTCTAACGGAGAACTTGCTACCCAATGGATCCTACACAATTAAGCCGAGAGCTTAGAGAAGGCACCAGTCCTGACCTGCAGCGCCGCCGCCAAATCATCGGTTTATCGATGGTTGGCGCTACGATGGGTCAACTCGTCTCCCTCTATCAAACCGGCATCATCAAGCATCTGCCCGATCCCCCCATTTCTATCTTTGATGCTGATAGGGTAGATTCCTCCGAGTATGCCTACAAGCGGCTCGATACCCCAGATGGTTTGATGATGGTCACAACCTACGCCCTCACTGCCTGGCTGGCTGGGGCCGGGGGCGAAGACCGAGCCCGAACCAACCCCTGGCTACCCATTGCTATGGGAGCGAAGCTAGCGATAGATATAGCGACTAATCTGAAGTTAGCCAGCGAGGAATGGCAGGAGAACAAGGCTCTGTGTGAGTACTGCCAGCTGGCCTCGCTAGCCTCGATTGCGTCTCTTGCGATCGCAGTTCCCGAAATCACCACCGCCGTTCAAACGTTGATGGGGCAGTCCCAGAAATAAACCAGTCTCCTCTTTACGGCATTGCCTGCACCCTGTTAGGAACATTCTTTCCCTGACGGGGTGCAGGCAAAGTTAGCTCTATTCAGCAGAGTCTTGCGATGTAGAGAACTCTTCGTCCTCACCCTCCTCTTCGAGAGGAATGTTCATGCCGTGCAGAGCAGTATCCAGATCGGCTTGATCGGTTGAGCTCAGCATCTCCTGTTCAGCGCTTACCCGTACTCCTCGAGATTGATTCGCTGCGTCATCCAAAGATCGGTTTGATTGGTCAGGCATTCTCAGTTCTCCAAATCTAAGTGCCTGTAGCCTAACCAGTTTTTCCCGGCAGCGAGATCTTCAAATAGTCAGAGTACCGTAGCGATACCTTCAGCCGCTTTTAGCAGCTGCTTATATCTAACCAGCAGCTGTTGCCGCCTTATAACTTATTCCTCACGTCTCACAGAGCCTATAGTCTTATGCCAGAAGAACCGCCTTTAGAAGCTCAAGCCGTTTCAAAAGTGGTCGAGATCTTGCTGTCGAGCCAGCTCGAAGAAGCGCAAGCTGTTGATGTAGAAGTCAACACCGACCTAGGCAAGATGGCGCAGGGCAAGGTGAACTCAATTCTGATTTCCAGTAAAGAGCCCGTTACGCTTCAAAACCTCAGCGTACAGGAGCTCGAAATTCGCACAGAAGAAGTTTCGATCAATCCCCTCAGCGCTCTTCTTGGCAAGCTTGAACTCAATCAGCCAGTTGATTCAGTCAGCCGGGTTGTCATTGCGGAAGACGATATCAACCGACTTCTAAGCTCAGGCTATTTCGGCGATCGAGAGATCGTGCTGCATCTTACCGTAAACGGCCAAAATCTTCCGCTCAAGATTCAACCACCGATAACAGTAGAGCTGCCAGGGGATAGTCGCATCCGCGTTAGCGGCAACATGCAGGTATTCGACAGCGGCCAAGACCAGCAGGTGCAGTTTCAAGGCAGCCTGCGGCCCCGCACCAATGAACATTCTGTTTTGCTAGAAGAGTTTGCCTTTGGCGTTGGGCAGGCCCTTTCCCTCGATTTGCTAGCAGCTCTTGTCGAGAAATTGAAGCACCTAATTGACTCTCCCTACCTAACTATTGATGGAATGACGAT
>DATNQE010000440.1:0-5151 GCA_036702895.1 Trichocoleus sp.
CCTGCAGCTTTTGAATGACCGGCTCCAATCGGGCTAGCCCTTCTTGACTAAAGCGGGGGCTGATCCGGCGTGCTCCGCTGGGTTTCTGGGAGTTATTAGGGCTGTACTTTCCGGTCAACAGACCCTGCGCCAGCGGGCTGTAGGCCAGGATGGTAACTCCTAGTTCTTTAGCTGCCTCTAAAACGCCGCTCACTTCAATATGGCGGTGCAGTAGAGAGTATTGCACCTGGTTAACGGCCAGGGGAATGCCGCGTTCTGCCAGGTAGCGATGAGCTTCTCTCATTTGGCTGGCGGAGTAATTGCTAACGCCAACGGTGAGAATTCTGCCTTTCTCAACTTCATCTGCCAGAGCGTTCATCAGCGCCTTTTGACCGAGGAATAAATCCAGCGGCCAGTGTACTTGGTACAGGGCAACAGTGGGCACCTGCAGCCGCTCGAGGCTAGCCGTGAGCGCATCAGCAACCGAAGCGGATGAAAACCGCCAGGGCAAAGGAAAGTACTTGGTGGCGATAACGGCAGGCCGATCGCTCTGCTGCATAAACTGCCCTATCAGCTTTTCGGATTCTCCAAGTCCGTAGATTTCAGCAGTATCAAAGAAGTTGACGCCATGGGCAACGGCCGCTTGAAAAGCAGCAGCAACGTCTGAAGCGCCGTAGTCTTTACCGTAGTTCCAAAACAGGGAGTCTCCCCAAGCCCAGGTACCAATGCCTAAAGCAGGGATGGTGGGCCCTTGAGGTCCTAAGGTAACGGTTTGCAGGGTAGATTCAGGCATGGCGTTCCCAGTCAGATTAAAGCCTTTAGAAAAAGTAATGCGCTTTTAATCTAGCGTTACAATTCGCGGCTGGGAACGGCTCCTAGGGTGACTTAGGGATTATTAAAGGGGCCTTAGGGGCCTGAGAAGATAGCCTCGTTGAGATCCTGCCGGCTGAGGGAGTACTTAAAAACCCGCTGGATATCTTCTCCGTCGGCTCCAGCCTTGAGATAACGCACAACGATAGAGTCAATATCGAGGGTGAGGTCAGCTTGCCAAGCAGCCCGCTCTACATGCCACTGATGGGGCGCTGTAGGCTCCTGCTCACAATTTTGCTCCCTAAGCCATTGCTCAATATCGGGCAGGGGATGATTGTATAGCGGGGTGTCGGCTGACGGCATGACCATAGTTTGAAATGGCTACTAAAACCTTGTTTTCTAGGACGTTGTTTTCTGAAAAGCTATCGGCTGGGGACCTGGGGCAGTTGACGAGCAACCAGCTGTTAAAGCTGCTTTTAGGCGCTGTCAGCACAATCTAAAGCCACTTCGGCAGCTCAGGGGATGGCTGGGGAAGTTCCTGTGGTGCTAGGGGTGGCGATGAGGACTGCGGCTCATTCTGCCCCTTATTTTGCCCCAAGGTTTGCCCGATGTCCTGGTTATCATCCTGCTCCGTGCCCTGGCTTCTATGCTTACTTGGGCTCAGGGGTGCGGTTTGTGGGGTGCCTAAATTGGGTGGAGCGAAATTGGCCGTAGCGGATGGGGCCGCGTTTGGGGGGGTAGAGCGGGCCTGCTCAACGGGAGGCGGGGTGAGCGGCTGAATCGCCAGGGCTGTTTCCCCTTTAGTCAGACTGATAGTAACGACGAGGGCCAGGCAGGCAACAAAGGTGACCCCCAGAATAAAAAGGGCAAAGATTTCTCCTGCCGATAGTGGCCGATCGGTGGGGTCAAGATAGGCGCTTGATCGGTACTCACGCCGCTTAACTGAAGCTGGGGTATTGAGGTCAGCAGGGGGGCGAATAACGGCAATGCGGGAGTAGCCCATCTGCTGATCGTACGCAAAGCGGCGCTCGGGGCTGCTGAGGGTGGCGTAGGCTTCGTTGAGCTGCTGAAATTTTTCGGTTGCGATCGCAGCCGGTAAATCTGTCGTGTCAGGATGGTAGAGCTTGCTGAGATCCCGGTAAGCACGGCGAATTTGCTGGGCGCTGGCAGTAGGTTTAACGCCCAGGAGCTGGTAGTGGGTCTTAGGAGAGTCGGGCTGGGGCATGCGTCTGAGGCCGCAATCAGCAGTAGGCGGGTTCTAGAGGGTCGAGGGAACGGGCCAGGCGGATTTGAGCCAGCGTAAACACAACAGGAATAATGCGGCCGTAGTTGGTTGAGATCGCGCGCCAGCCCAGATCAGCAGCGAACCACATCCATAGCATAGGGCCAACCCATGCGAACAGCGAGCGGGTAGCGCCGTAACGGGCAGCATTGACCGCCATGCCGCGCGAGGCCATCCGCATCGCCACCCGGCCCTGAATTTGGGTCGCTAAAGCGGCGCCTCCTCGGCCGAGGGCCTGCTTGGCAACTTCATAGCGGGCCATATGCAGGGCAAACTGACGAGCAATCTGCTGCAGTAACCAGGGCTTGAGAACAGAGCTGATGGCCAGAGCCGTGCTGCCCTTGAGAAAAATACCTAGGGGGTTCTCCTGGAGCGACAGCGGCAGGGACTGAAACTGAGAGGTCGTTGCTAAGGAGCCGCGAATTTTTTGCTGGAGCTGTTTGCGATCGCTGGGAGACATCCGCTTCCAGGTTTGCTCCAGCAGGTGCAGGAACACCTCCGCCTCGAGCTCCTCTGTGGAGAAAGCATCCCGGTAAGGCAGATTGAGGTAAGTGCAAATCTGGATGAGGACCTGGCGGTAGCTGATCTGGCCATACTGGCGGCTCAGCACGGTGAGACCATCAGCGGCCAAAAACCGAAACCGCTCCTCCAACCGATCAAGCCATTCCTGGCGGCTGCAGCTTTGCAGCGCCAGTGGATTAGGAGAATAGAGATAGTCGAGTGGATTGAACTTGGGGCGAAAGAGGATATCGGTCAGCGCCTGAAGTTCATCCTCTGTAGCAAGCTCTAGGGCAGATCGCAGTTCATCCACCACGCACCACCATCCTTGATATACTGCCCCTTATTCTGCCACACTTCCAGCGGCTGCGGGTTTGGCCAAACCGTTTAGGCTTGAGAGGAAGCAGGTTTAGAGCCGTGGAGCTCAGGCGACGTTGGGCTGGGAAACCCACTGGGTCTAGGAGAACTGAATTGGTTTGGGACATTGTTGTAGTGGGGGCCGGACTAGCCGGGCTCGTTTGCGCCCGGCGGCTTCAGACTGCTGGATATCGCGTGCTTGTGCTGGAGAAGTCGCGGGGGCTAGGGGGGCGCCTGGCAACTCGGCGCGTGCAGGATCAGGCCATCGATCACGGCTGTCGTTTTTTAGAGCCTGCTCAGTCCTTGCTGGCGCAGCAGCTTGTGGAGCAACTGAGCGCCGAGGGCGTTTTGCACAGCTGGTCCCCCACCTGTTATGACCTTTCAACCGACAACCTTCAGGAGTGCCCCACAGAAGAGTGGTTAGCGGCTCCTGCCGGTATGACAGCGGTGGCTAAACGACTGGCTGAAGGGTTAGAAATTCGGCGTCAAGCCAAAGTGGTTGGACTACAGCCCGAGATACGGCCTGCAATCCATTGGCAAGTTGCTTTAGAAGAGACTGGGCAAGGACCACTGCCGGTCAGCGCCCAGGCAGTGGTCCTGGCGGTGCCGGCTCCTCAGGCGCTGGAGATTCTGCAGCCCTTAGTCAAGTTGAAAGTAGGGCTAGAGCCTGCTTTGCTGGCAGAGCTTCAGGCTGTAGCGTTTAATGCCTCTATTACTCTCTTTGCCGGGTACGATGCCCCACCCCAGGAAAAGTTATCTGCCGGGCACCAAGGTTGGATGGTCTACGGAAATTCAGCAACGCCCTTCGCCTGGGTAGGGCTCGACAGCAGCAAACGGGCTGTCCCCCAGCAGCCTGTCGTCGTGATTCAGAGCTGCGATCGCTTTGCCCAGCGTTATCTGAATGAGCCTGACCTGAGCGAAGCAGGACAAACGCTTTTGCAGCAAACGGCGCACGTCGTAGGCCAAGATTTGGCAGAACCACTATGGACCCAGGTTCACCGCTGGCGCTACGCCTTTCCTAAAACGCCTGCCGCAGCTTCTAGTTTGATAACGCATCACCCTTTGCCACTTGCCTGTGCAGGGGACTGGTGTGGTGGCGCAGATGCGGGTGCTGCTCTAACCTCTGGGTGGGAAACGGCGGCTCGGATCCACCAAGCGCTGGGCAGAAGAAATACCAATCGCCTACCAGAATCACTCTTTATCTAACCAGCTTATTTAGCAGCCTCAAGAAGTAGAAAGTTCTCTGTCAGCAGCGTTTGTAGGGATCGCTGGCTAGAGACGTTGTTTTTGAAAGCCTGTTAAAAGCTCCATTCCCTTAGGCAGCGGACAGGCGGGCAAGCGCCCGCGCTGTGTCCTCAAAGCCTAGATGGAGCATGGGCGATCTCAAAGCTGGGGCTAGTTGCCTGCAGCAGCGTAATCTGTATCTTGCTCGTCAGTTGCCCGCTCCTCACCGTCGGGGCGGTTATTGCGCCTAAAGAAACGCTGGTTTCCAGAGCGCTTTTTGCGAAAGCGACGAGCATATGCCTGGTTGCGGAGTGCCTTCTCTTTCTTAGGATTGCGGCGTTTTGCCATAGCTGACCTCAGACAGTACTACTGATCACTGATGGGCAAAAAGCCGCTCTTCCGCAGCAGATCAGCAAAGTTTTGGGCTGTCTGAAATCCGGATAGGCACCTTTTTGACATCAAGATCAGACGTTCACTCTAACACACCACCGCAATCCCTGTGAAAGTGGGACAGCTACTGAGGCTCGAAAAGTTGAATTTGAAGGGCCGCACCTCTACCCCAAGGGGGTAAGAGGATCAGCGCCTAAAGCGGCCGGGAAAGCCGAGGAGTTTGCCTGTCGGCAGTACCTCTTCTCTTTTCCTTACTCTTCCTTTCCTTTGCTAACTGCTCGCTAGTGCCGGAGCTGTTCTGCGGCCCAGGCTAGAGCCTCCTGTCGGGTCGTGATTTTGCCTTCAGCTTGGGTGATTTGGATAGCTTCTAGCAACTCGCCGATCTGAGGACCAGGCCGAAGCTGGAGGTGCTGCATCAAATCGCGGCCGCTGAGCAGTGGCTGTGGGTGGGCAACCGGATCGTCGGGCGTAAGATATTGGCGAATCAGGGAGGTCATTGTATGTTCTGGACAACCCTGGGCAAGCCCCAGCAGGGCAATGGCTAAGAAGCTCGATCCCGAGGCTTTGAAGAGCATATACTGCTGTCTGCGGGAAAGCTCGTCCACACAGGT
>DATNQE010000285.1:0-9013 GCA_036702895.1 Trichocoleus sp.
GGCCGAAGGGCGTTGTCAGGCTGGCGTCAATCACGCCATCGGTGACGGTGGCGCTGCCGGAGAAGTTGGTCAGCGTGTCAAACACCGTAGAGCTGGCTAAGGAGCCAAACTCAAACTCCACCGGGAGGATCCCGAGGGGAGTTTGCAGGTCGAGCGTGGCTAGACCATCATCTACAAAAATGCTGCCAGAGAGCTCCTCTAGCGGCACAGGAGGAAAAAAGCGAACGGGGCCCGCGAAGACGTAGCCTCTGTTAAAGTCCACCGCCCCAGGGAGAGTACCCATAAGAACGGGGAAATCAAAGGGAATGACGGCATCATCGGGAAAGTCAACGGTGCCTGCGATTGCACCAGCTGGGGTCAGCAGATCGAGCGTTAGTGCCCCGCCTGCGAAACCGACCGTACCCGTAACAGCGCCAAAGGGCGTCCCGGCGTCAACGGCAAAAATACCATCGGCGAAGGTAAAGGTGCCTTCAAGCCCAGTCAAAAATTGCTCCACCAGAGCGCTGGCGGTGGCGGCAAAGTCTAAGCTCTCTAAACCCAGCACAGTCTCTCCTGTGGTAATGCTGCCGTTGACAATGCCATCGTTGATATTTAAGACGCCGCTGGTAATCGCTCCCAAGTCGGCTAAGCCGCGCAAGCCTGCGGGCACATCAATGGTCTCCTGGAGAGCACCCTCAGGAAACGTAATATCGGTGGTAAAAACACCGTTCTCAACGGCAACCGTGCCTTCCAATGAATCAATTGAGCCGACAAGGTCTCCGACTTCCCCTTCCAGTTCAGCGCTAAAGCTCCCAAGCAGGCTTAGGAGAGTAGCAGTATTGAAAAAATTGGGGTCGGGCTCAAAGACAAGGCTCGATTCGGTGGTATCCAAAAAGCCGACAGTGGCCAAATCCGTTGAGCTATCAAGGTCGGTAGATGACATAGCTATTCCCTAGAACATCAACTTATCCCGGACTCGCTGGCTTCAAAGCAGATGCTAATCGCCAAACATTTCTCGTGCGAAGCAGCTCAGGTAACGCTACAAGAAGAAAAATTAAGCCTGGTCGAGACTGGAGACGATTATGGGGGGAAAAAAGTGCCCCGCTTCTCTTCACTTAGATAGAGATTCGTCAAATCGGGCACATTCATACTGCATCGTAGACAGAGCTGCTTGTCTACGATCCCCACCCTCGAGGGGGTAGTTTGAACCATCCACAAGATAACGCTAAAAAAAAATATGGTCAGCCAATTCTCTGCAAATCTAGGTCTGCTGGCACTTTTAGCCGGCCTGGTGGCGGCCCCGCTGCCGCTTGCTGCCCAACCCTGCACCGCTAACTGCCGCTCTGACCAGGTGCAGTTCACCCCCGGAGATCCCTTAACCGTGGAAGTAATTAATCGCAGCACGGTAGCCGTTAATGTCGAGCAGGTGCCGCTGATCGGGCCTCAAAACCTGCGGCCTGGTCAGAGCGCCCGCTTGGGCTTTAACTGGGGGACATCGCCCAACGTCGCCATTCGCTTTTGGAACCCAGATCAAGAGCCCCTGCGGGCCTACCTGTTTCGCCCTGCGGAGCGCACCTTGCAAATCGAGATTCGAGACTTGCCCTATCAATTGGGAGACCGCTCAATCTACATTCAGAATGATGGCAGAGTAATAATTTATTAGATCCCTCTTTGAACGCACTACGACTGAACGCACTATGATAGGTCTACGTGTTTCAGTAGTTCAAGCGATCTAATAAGCTGCGGTGCTTGATTCTCCTTCAGAAGAGACCGCTCTGCCGCTGGTGCATCCCTCGGTTGAGACGGTTGCTCCCATAGCTGGCCGACTGCCTAAGCAGCGGTGGCAGATGGCTGCGCCCACTCCGGAGCTAGCCCAGGCCCTAGGGCAGCTGACCGGGCTGTCGCCTCTGCTGGCTCAGGTATTGGTTAATCGGGGTATTGCAACCGCTGAGCAAGCCGTAGAGTTTATTGAGCCAGAGCGGCAGCAGCTGCCCTTTCCTCTAGATGAGTTTCTGGACCTGGGCTACAGCCTCGAACTGCTCACCGAAGCGATTGAGACTCGCCAGAAAATCGCAATTTGCGGCGACTACGATGCCGACGGCATGACCAGCACGGCTCTGCTTCTGCGGGCGCTGCGCGTTTTGGGGGCTGATGTGGACTACGCCATCCCCAGCCGCATGAGCGAGGGCTATGGCATTAACGAGCGCATTGTGGAGGAGTTTTACGCCGAGGGGGTCGGCGTCATTTTGACGGTGGACAACGGCATTTCGGCGGTGGCTCCGATTGCGCGGGCCCGTGAACTCGGGTTGGCCGTTATTGTCACTGACCACCACGACATCCCGGCTGAACTGCCGCCTGCCAACGCTATTCTCAACCCTAAACTGCTGCCGGAGACGTCTCCCTATCGAGGCGTTGCTGGAGTTGGGGTGGCCTACATCCTGGCTGTGTGTTTGGCGCAAGCGCGAGGCCAAACCCAAGACCTGACGGCCCCGCTGTTAGAGCTGTTCACGCTGGGCACCATTGCCGATTTGGCGCCGCTGGTGGGGGTCAACCGCCGCTGGGTGCGGCGAGGGCTTAAGCTGCTAGCCCGCTCCCGCATTCTGGGGATTCAGGCGCTGGTGCAGGTTGCGGGGCTCAGTGACCAAGACAAAGCCCTTAAGCCGGAGCACATCGGATTTCGCCTTGGCCCCCGAATCAATGCAGTAGGGCGGCTGAGCGATCCTCAAGTGGTGATCGAAATGCTCACCACTGACGATGTTGGGGTAGCGCTGGAGCGGGCTATCCAGTGCGAACAGATCAACCAAACGCGCCAGGATCTCTGTCAACAGATTGAGCAGGAGGCTGTAGCCTGGTGCGAGGCGCAGCAGCAGACAGGCAAGCTGGACTTGCTGAAGGAGCGAGTGCTGGTTGTGGTGCAGCCGGGGTGGCACCACGGGGTGATTGGTATTGTGGCCTCTCGGCTGGTGGAGCGCTACGGTGTGCCTGTCTTTATCGGCACCTATGAGGACGCCGACCAAAAGGAAATTCGCGGCTCGGCCAGGGGCATTCCTGAGTTTCACGTGTTTGAGGCGCTGCAGGCCTGCGGCGACCTGCTCGATAAGTTTGGGGGCCATAAAGCCGCCGGAGGCTTTTCATTCCCGGCCAAGCATCTGCGCCAGGTAAAGACGCGCCTGGCTAACTACGCCCGTCAGCAGCTCCAGCTCGAACACCTCAAGCCCCTAGTAAGGGTCGATGCTCAGGCCCAGCTCGCCGAGCTGACGATGGGACTTTACGCGCAGATTGACCAGCTCCATCCCTGCGGCATGGAAAACCCTGATCCAGTCTTTTGGACGCCAGGAGTGCGGGTGCTGGAGCAGCAGAGCGTGGGCCGCGGCCGTGACCATCTGAAGCTGGTGGTCAGGCAGGTCGATGACCAGGGCGTAGTGACCGACATAAAAGCGATCGCATGGCGCTGGGGCGAGTACTGCCCCTTGCCCCCGGTGGTGGACATTGCCTACAAGCTCAAGCTCAATGAGTGGCAGGGCAACCAGGCTGTGGAGCTAGAGCTGGTGGGCGTGCGGCTCCCGACCGGAGCACCTGTAGAAGCTGCGGCTCTACTTCAGGAAGTGGCGCCTACACCCCATCCATCACCACCTGTTACCCTACCTTTTGAAACGGCAGCGCCAACGCCGCCAGCCCGTGCTGCTGTTCGCACTGCGTTTAAGGTGTTGCGAGAGCCGCCTGCCCCTGCAGTTCCAGCTTCAGAAGAAGCCAGTGCAGATACCGAGTTTTCTGCCCCCCAGAGGGCTAGGGAAGGCAATGCTGCTAGTCTGGAGGACAGCCCTGAAGAGATCCAGGCCGATGCTGCAGAAGTCCCTGCTGCTCCTCCGGCGGATCAGGACTGGACTCAGGCCGAATTCTTCTACAGCAAGCGGCGCTATACGGCGCAAGTAACGACTACAGGGCCCGGGCGTGAGCTGACCATTCGCAATCTAGAGGGGCAGCAGCTGTCGGTACTGCTGCCCGATCGCCAGGGCTTTCTTTGCGTTCCGGGCGATCCGCCCCGACCCGTCGATATCTCTGAGCCCTACTACTTCAACCTGATTCGCGCTGGCCTCAGCGCTCTGGAGGTGAAGCAGAAGACCCGGCTGCTGATCGAAAAGGACGAGCTGCTGGCGGAGAAAAACAACCACATCGACACGTTGACGCGCCAGGTAGCTCTGCTGGAGCAGAAGCTGAGTCAGCTTTCCTCGGAGCAGCGCCAGCAGTTTAAGGTCTTGCAGCAAGAGCTGGCTCAGCAGGAGACAGCCATCCAGTCTCAGGAGGCTCACATTGCCCAGCTGCAGTCGCAGATGCCAGAAGCGGCGCCCATTGACCCCCAGGCAATCAAGCGCCAGGTGCGCCAGGCCGTGGGCGATAAAGTATGGTACTGCCTGACTCAGCCCAGCCAAAAGGATCTTTACGCAGCCTACAAGCACCAGGCGATTACCCAGGCTGAGCACACTGATCCAACCCTGGCCGACTACTCAGAGGCCGGGCTGCGGCTGGGATTTGCCGTTGAGCGGGAGGTGATCCAGCCCTTCTTCCGCGATCTGTATGACTTCTTGCTGACTCAAGGTAGCCCTGAGATTGGCGGCCTGCTGCTGGGGCCGCAGAGCAAGCACACGCTGGGGATGCTGCCACCGCTGTTGGCTCAGGAGTGGTCATCCTTTAAAGACCCGGCGCTGCGAACGGCGAAACAGCCTGCGAAGAATCGGCTTTACGGCAAAGCGACTGCCGGCGGGCAGATGGGAGGCAGCGATCGCAACCGCCTGAACACGTTTTTGCAGCAGTGGGAGCACCCCATTGCCGAGTGGTTTGGTCGAGCTCCCGTGGAAGCAGCGTCTTGCGTCGACCAAATCAGTAAGCTGCGCAATCTGGCGGCCCATGCCGAAAGCGTGCTCTACGGCTGGCACTACACCCTGCTGCGGCAGCAGGTGCTGGGGGATGAAAAACACAAGGGACTGTTTCAAAATATTTACGGCTAGAGCGCTTTAACCTGCCAACGTATTTACGGAAGGTCGCGTTAAACCCTCGTAAAGTGGCACAAATCCCTCGGGGAAATTGCTGGCTTACTGGCTACAATGCCCTTACTCGGGAGACCCCTGCTGCTGTAGCACCAAGCCCATGCCTAATTTTTCCGGCCTCAGGCCGCTGCTGATTACCGTTGGCGTTTCCGTATCGCTAGTTGGGTGTAGTACCACTGCGCGTTCGGGATCTCGCCCCACCCGGTTTGTGACGATTCAGCCTATTCAGGTATGCGACAGCTTTGGAGTAGACTGCGCTGATCTGGCGACCTTTGCCGATGCCACCTTCAAAATCTGGTCGCAGGCCGATATTCAGGTCAGCTTTCTGCCGCCCAATCGGCTGTTCGACTCTCGCTTTCTAGTAATCGACTCGCGCGACGAGTTTTCTGAGCTTTCCTTTGCCGGGGGCGCAGGTGCCTATGGCCGACATCCCTTTTCTAGCCGCACGTCTGGGCCGGTGAATATGTGGTTCGTCGACGGCATTGTGCAGGGGGTCGTTGATATTTTTGGCCTGGCTTGGATCGACCAAAATGGGGTGCTCATTAGCGACGACATTCTCTCGTTTAACAACGGCCGCGGCCGGATCGACACCGTTGCCCACGAGCTTGGCCATAACCTGGGTCTCAGACATTCTGGTTTAGGGGCTGGCAGCGCCAACAATTTGATGAGCGATGGCGGCGATCGCGCTGTACCGACGACGATCAGCGACATCAATCCCGATGGGGCGCGAGTTTCGCGCTTGACCGATGATCAGGTCAACACCGCGCGCAGCAGCCCTTTTGTCACGGGCAGTCCCACCCCCGCGCCCAGCTCTAACCCAGTGCTGCCGTTTCCGGTTCCCCTGCCGCTTCTTGAAGATGCCGACTACGACGCGGTGCCTCGGCTGACCCTGGCGGCGCTGCCACAAGCTCCGGCTGAGCCTGCTGAGAGCCTGCCAGTTGGGCCAGGGAGCGCTCTCCCAGGGGTAACCTCGGCTGAATTTGCTCTGCACAGCAAATCCTCCCAGGCTGTTCCTGAGCCGGGCAGCCTGTCTTGGATAGGCGCAGCGCTGCTGCTGCTGGTTGGGAGGGTGGGCAGCCAAGCCCAAGGAGGCCGATCATGACGATCTCTAGACAGAGGCTTCTGATCGCAGTACTGGTTTTGCCGTGGCTGAGCCTGGGTCTGCTGGCTGGGTTAGACGCGTCTGCAGGACTCGCCAGCGAGGAGACCGGACCGATGCCGGAGGACACGCTGGGAGATGCTTGGGACGAGGAAACAGGGGGAGATGCGATCGCACGTCCGCCCGCCCAGCAGGTGATTACCTCGCCTAACGGCAGCCATATTCTGGTTCTGCGCGCCCCTGAAAATTCGGCCGATAAACGCTTAGTTGCTACCTTCTACACCGTTAGCGAAAACCTCTGCCAGCCCCAGTGGAGCCAGACCCTACCCCAGGAGTACGGTCCCCGCTTTGTGCTGGTAAACGACCAGGGCTATACAGTCCTGCTTGACGAGTGGATCAATGTCGCCAGCAGCTATGCCGTGATGGTGCTCGACCCCAGTGGCCAAGTCGTGGCTCAGCATAGCTTTGATCAAGTGGCGTCTCTGCTGCGAGTGCCCAGAGCCGATGTCGTCGAGCAGGCCCGCTTTGGCTGGTGGATCTCGGCGGCTCCCACACTTAACCGTAGCGGCACCACTGTGCGGGTTCCAACCGCTGGTCGGCAGCTTCAGATCACCGTAACAACAGGCCAGCTGCGCCGCTAATCCTCGTCTCCGCCGTGCTGGCCTACTCAGGCGCAGGGGCCAGGAGCTCGCTCAAACTTTCAGGATGGCTGCGAAGAGTGACGCAAGCTGAGCGAGTAGCTGTTGAAAAACGCTCCCCAGAACTTCATCAGCCTATAGCTTGTGTTGAGCTCGTTAGGGGTTTGAGAGAATCGGGTGCGGGGGCTGCGTCCAGCCAGGGTTTCACCCCTGCACCCCGTGTCCTAATCAATCCGTCTATATGTTATAAACACCACCTGCAAATGCCGGAACTGGCTGAGACAGACTGGGCCGCAGAGGCAGGTAGATTTCAAATACTGTGTTGCCCTCCTGGGCCGAAGCTAGAGCCAGGGTGCCGCCGTGGGTCTGGGTCACAATCTGGTGGGCAATCGCCAGCCCCATGCCGGTGCCTTGCCCCACTGGTTTGGTGGTAAAAAACGGATCAAAAATGAGACCCCTGGCGGAGTCGGGAACACCGCTGCCGTTGTCGCTGACGCGCACTCGCACCTGCCTTGATCCATACCGCTCCGCGCTTAGCGTTACCAGCGGGGGATGGTTCTGCCAGATTTGAGGGTGGTGGCTAGTGCGCACGTCCACCGCATCTATGGCGTTTTCCAACAGTTTGACAAAGACCTGATTGAGCTGCCCGGCGTAGCATTCAACGTTGGGCAGCTCACTGTAGTGCCGCACAATGCGAATCTCAGGCCGCTGGGCAGTGGCCGCTAACCGGTGCCGCAGCAGCTGCAGAGCGTCCTCTAAGCCGTCGGTAAGCTGCACCGGCTTCAGTTCGGCTTCATCTAAGCGGGAGAAGTTGCGCAAGGCTGTAACAATCTGCTGAATGCGGCTGGCACCGTGCTCCATCGAGTTCAGCAGATTGGGCGTATCGCGCAGCACAAAGTCTAGATCTAGAGCGCTGAGGTGCTGCTGTACCGGGGCTGGCAGCGTGATCATCTGCTCGTGGCAGCACTGGGCTAGCTCCAGCAGGTCGGTGACAAACTCACGCAGGTAGCCCAGGTTGCCAACGATAAAGCCCAGCGGATTGTTCACCTCGTGGGCTACGCCCGCTACCAAGCGCCCCAAACTGGACATCTTTTCGGTTTGCACCAGGGCTGCCTGGGCTGCTCTCAGTTCGGTCAGGGTTTGCTTCAAACCAGCCTCGGCCCGCTGGCGCTGCTCGACCTCCTGCTGCAGCTGCTGGAGCAAGGCTGTTTGCTGCACCACCCTGGCTTCTAAGGAGATCAGCAGTGCTATGCCGATAATGCCGCCCGCTACTGCCCCAATCAAGCTGGTAATAGCGCTCAAATCGAGCACCATTAGGCTGGGCAACGCTCGCATGTTGACGTCTAGGCTGGGGAAAAGGGCGGCTGGCAGCGGCGTTTGCCAAAACTGCATGGCCGCCATGCCGGTGTAGTGCATGGAGGCGATCGCAAACCCCATCAAAACAGCGCTCAGAACTTTTTGCAGGCTGCCCAATATCGTGTTGGCCTGGCGCAGGCAAAAGGCCAACCAGAGCGCTACAAAAGACACCGCAACCGCAACCAAAATCGAAGCCGCAACAGTGGAGAGGTTATAGCGAACTACGCCGGGCAGCCGCATGGCGGCTATACCCAGGTAGTGCATGGTTGCGATCGCAAGCCCCATCGCGAGACTACCGCCTATCACCTGCCATAGGCTCATAACGGCGCGGCTGACTAGGCAGAGCGCCAGGCCTGAAGCTAGCACCGCCGGTAGTGCCGACACGAGCGCTGTGGGAATGTCGTAGCGCACCGGCACCGGCAGATCGAGGGCCAGCATGGCGACGAAGTGCATACTCCAAATGCCAATTCCGAGCGTGATGGCGCCGCCTAAGAGCCAGGCTGTTCGTCGCCAGCCTGTTGCCGGGCTGACGTGTCCGGTAAAGTCCAACGCAGCATAAGACGCCAACATTGCCAGCAAAAAAGAGACGGCAAGCAGGCGCAAGTCGTAGTGATACAGCATTCTGTGGCGATAACTAAAAAATTCAGCGGCTGTTGTGCAAAGCCACTAGGAACAGGAGAGGTAGAAATAATAAATAATGCTCGCCCCAGCCTTTGGAGGCAAAATAACGTCCTGCAAAAGATTCAGGCCGAGAGAACGGATAGATGCGGCTCCTGAAGCCTAGTTGCTCTAGGCAACTACGGCGCGGTAGGCGGAATAGATGCAGCAATTAATCTATGAAGGGAAAATACCTCCAATGCGGGGCACCGGGCTGCCTAAGCGGAATATACTTCCAC
>DATNQE010000513.1:0-8828 GCA_036702895.1 Trichocoleus sp.
AGGCTCAAAAGCAGCCTTTATCTCCAGTCCCTGGTCTGCTGCTTGGCAAATCATCCGTTTGAGGAACTGCCGCGCACACCAGGGCCAGGGCTCACCCGATCGCACCATGTCCCCCATTGCTTGCGCATGGCCAGGGGCGTAGGGCAGGTGCCTCAGCGTGGCCAAATCAGGCACTAGCCAGACCTCACCGACTGGACCCAGACCGCTACCTGGGGCTACTGCGTCCGCCATCACTGGAATTGCCTGCTGTGCTGCCGAAAGCCCGACGCCCTCTTCTAGCTGTTGAGGCAGCGCATCTCGGTGAATTGCCTTGCTGCGAATGACGTTGGCATTGTCGCACCAGACAACCCGCAAAAAACGGATTTGGTCGGCCTGCAGAGACTTGAGAATGGAATCGCTCATCGGGTTCACGGCAAACACAGCTGAGGCTAATCGTACTGGGGAATCGACTGGGGACCTTGTCTAGGTACCCCTTTCCTGAAATCACCGTATTAGGATCGACTCAAGCGCCCCGTTGTGCTGTCACGTTGCCTACACTGCTCCCGGTTTCTGACTCCCCTAACCATGCCCGAAATTGTTACCTACAGCCCGGCCTACACGCTGGTACCGACCTATGAATGCTTCAACCGCTGTAGCTACTGCAATTTTCGAGTCGATCCGGGAAAAGACACTTGGCTGACGCTGGCGGCCGCGCAGCAGCAGCTGCAGGCACTTCAGCACCAGCCAGTGATCGAAATTTTGATCCTGAGTGGAGAGGTGCATCCTCAGAGCCCCCGCCGCCGCAAGTGGCTAGATCGCATCTACGACCTCTGTCAGCTAGCCCTGGACCTGGGCTTTTTGCCCCATACCAATGTGGGACCTCTTAGTTTCGAGGAGATGGCCCGCCTCAAGGCGGTAAATGTCTCCATGGGACTGATGGTGGAGCAGGTGACACCGCGCCTTCTAGAGACGGTGCATCGGCATGCGCCTAGCAAGCTGCCCCAAACGCGGCTGCAGCAGCTGGCTTGGGCCGGGGAGCTAAAGATTCCATTTACCACAGGTCTGCTGCTGGGCATTGGCGAAACGGTTGCCGATTGGCAGGAGACGCTGGCTGCGATCGCGCACCTGCACGACACCTACGGCCACATTCAAGAGGTGATTTTGCAGCCCCATCGCTCTGGCCAGCGGCAGGCTGCGCCAGGGCAAGCCTGCCCCTCCGAACAACTGCTTCAGGCGGTTAAAATTGCCAGACATCAACTGCCGAAGGACATCGTTCTACAAATTCCGCCAAACCTAGCGGAAAATGCTGCTTGGTCAGCGTGCTTAGCAGCGGGGGCGCGAGACTTAGGCGGCATCGGGCCTATTGATGAGGTCAACCCTGACTATCCCCACCCATCGGCCCGAGAGATGGCTGAGCAGCTAGCGGCAGACGGCTGGCAGCTTCAGCCCCGACTGCCGCTATACCCTCAGTTCGATCACTGGCTGCCCGCAGCGCTGCAAACTCCGGTGAAACAGTGGCGGCACCGTTTAGCGTCAAGATCTTTTGAACCCGTAGGACAATCTCCTCATCTGGGCCCTGCTGCTGCCAGAAGCGGCTAAGCTAAAAAATGAATTTTGCGGGTATTCCTGCAATAGTTACTCGTAATGATTTCTGCTGGAATACCTGCCCACGGACTGCTTCCGCATAGCTCTCTAAAAATTCCTTAAGTTAGACCCTGCTAATCAGGTTGAGCCCATCCCATGCGCTTCAAAAATAAGTCCCGCCAATCGGATATTCCTGAAGTCAACCTGGTGCCAATGATGGACGTGTTGATGACGGTGCTGACCTTTTTCATCATCATTTCCATGACCCTAACCGGGACTCAAGTCGCCAATGTGCGTCTACCTCAGTCAGTAACGGGGGCTGATGAAGAGGCCACAGCAGCTACGATTGAGCCATTAATAGTGGGTTTAGATAAAGACGGCAACCTGGTGCTGGACAACCAGCGCTTAAACTCTTCTGATCTCGCCCCAAAGATTCGCAGCTACTTCTCCCAAAATCCTGAGGGCAAGCTGATTCTCAAGGCTGACCGCGAGCTTTCCTATCAGACGGTGGCCGGGCTGCTGAGCGAGCTGCGCGCTATTGGCGGCAACCGCGTTTCGCTGGCGGTCGAGTAGGCGAGCTGTCTCGTCTTTACCGTTTATTAATTTTTTTACTCCTTGGGCATAACCTTATCACCGCGCGCTCTTTACCTGAGGCCGATAAGTTTGCTTGTGGCAAGTTTTGACCTCATCAAACGCCCCGGAGTGTGTTGTATGGTAGCGAGCGAAATTAAGCTGAACCGAGTTTTTGTGGCGGGTGCGATCGCAGCCGTTGCTGCCCTGGGCGTTGCTGCGCCGAAGGCCCTGTCCCAGAACGAAACGGTTCAGATCGACGGTTCCAGCACCGTTTTCCCCATCAGTGAAGCCATGGCTGAAGAGTTCATGGCTGTCAACAGAGACGTTCAGGTAACGGTGGGGGTTTCCGGTACTGGCGGCGGCTTTAGAAAGTTTTGCGCGGGTGAACTAGATATCACCGGTGCATCCCGTCCCATCAAAGAAGAGGAAATTCAGGCCTGTGCCGCTAGCGGCATCGAGTACGTAGAAGTGCCAGTGGCCTCAGATGCGCTGACGGTGGTCATCAACCCCGACAACACCTGGGCCCGCGAGATGACCACCGAGCAACTCAAGACCCTGTGGGAACCCGCTGCTGAGGGCACCATCACCCGCTGGAACCAGATTGACCCCAGCTGGCCCAACGCGCCCATCGCGCTGTACGGCCCTGGTACTGACTCTGGCACCTTCGACTACTTCACCGATGAGATTGTGGGTGAAGCAGGCTCTAGCCGGGCAGACTACACCGCCAGTGAGGATGACAACATCCTGGTTCTGGGGGTATCTCGCGATCGCAATGCCCTAGGCTACTTCGGTCTGGCTTACTATCTCGAAAACCAGGACGCTATCGATGCCGTTGCTATCAACGGTGTTGCGCCCACTCCCGAGAACGTTGAGAACGGCACCTATGCTCCGCTCTCTCGTCCCATCTTTATCTACGTTAAGAAGGACAGCCTAGAGCGCCCTGAAGTGCGCTCTTTCGTTGAGTTCACCCTCAACAACGCCCAGGAGATTGTTCCCGAAGTCGGCTATGTTCCCCTGTCTCCAGCCCAGTACAGCCGCGCCCTCGCTGCCCTGTAGGGTTTAGCTCGTTTCAGCTGTAGACCTTCAGCGCTCCTGAGTAGCCAATCGGCTCCAGGAGCGCTTGATGGTGATGAAGCCATGGCTGTTGGCCTGTTTGCCAGCGTTTCCGTCTAGTTGCCGCTGCCTGGGTTTAGGTGTCCGTACACAATGACCGATTCCTCCAAGCTTATCTCCCAACCCAAGCCTTTATCTCGCTGGGTCGTCGGCCCCCTGTTTGTCATTTCAATTGTCCTGCATGGGTTGCTGCTGGTCGCCCCCCTACCGTCGGGGCCAACAGTTGCGCCTGAGGAAGCCGTCGAGGAGGACTCGTCGGAGGAGCAAATTGTTGACATCCTCAGCATTGCCAGCCCTAGCGCACCGGCCCCTGAGGCGGCCCCACCACCATCTCAACCCCCACCTGCTGCGGCTCCTCCGCCGACGCCCCGAGCAGCCGCGCCAGTGAACCCTGACCGGCTACCGCCCCCGTCTGAGGCGCCTCCGATAGAGACTGTTGAGCCAGGGGATGATTTTAACGCTCCTGTTGATCCGCCTGCCCAAGAGTCCTCCGGCGAAGCTGCTTTTGACTTCACCGGGGCGCGCAACGACTTCATGGTGAACCTCGGCAATGGCATTGGCCTGACCAACTACACAAGCGCCTTAGGCCTACCTGCTCGGAGCAATTTTAGAGATCCTGCCACCGCAGACCTTTTCCTTTCCAACCCGGACAGCAGCGCTAGCCCACCACCAGGAGCGCGTGATGCCCAGTGGCTGGATAAGGAACCCGACTCAGTGCTGGCGCAGTTGGTCAATACCTACTCTGCTGCTGGTGTTAATTTCAGTGAGTTGGCCCCTTATGCTGGAGAACGGTTCTTTGTGGCCCTAACGCCTGACAACCAGCCTTTCCTTTACCTCAGCATGGTGCGGCTTCAAGGGTCAACGCTGTTGGTCATCTGGGACACTCCACCTGCGGGGGCAGCGATTTAGACGCTAGGCTTTAAAACAGCAAATCTTAGCCACCTCTTTGGGGGCATGCTAGTTTTCTCGCCCTGATTTCCCCCAAGGTTTTAACGCAGTGCTGAAAGAGCACTGCTGCCAATCTTCCTAAAATTTCGTTTTTGTTGAACCCAAACATGACCAAACAGCCCTACGAGCCCAAACAAGCGCCCAACTTCTGGCGGCGTTTTGGAGCCCCTATGCTGCTGGCCTCTCTGGGACTGCACGGGCTTTTGCTATTTTTCCCGGTAGCTTCTTCTGAAGATGGCGCGATTCCCCCCCCCGACTTTGAGCAGGACAACATCGCCATCACCCGCATTCCGCCCTCTGCTCCTCCCCAGACCCTGCCTGGAGCAGCATCAGGGACAGCATCCGCCTCAACTCCAACGGCGGCAGTGGGTCAGCGAGGTCCCGCAGCAGCTCCAGCGCAAACAGGAGCTCAGATCGGCACCCAGAGAACAGCATCGTCTCAAGCGACAGAGCGCAACCGCACATCATCGGGCAGTGCCAGAAGCTCTGCTCGAAACACTCAGAGCCGTCAGGCTACCTCTAATCAGGGCTCTGTTCCCAATCTGGCTTCGGGGCCCAGCTCAAGTACAGCCACCCCTCCGACTCCTCCCCCACCAGCCTCTGTAGCGCTGCAGCCTCGCACTTTCAATTCTGAAATTCACCAGCGCCTGTTGGCCCATGCGCAGACGCTGGGCCTGCCTCAAACCCAAATGGCGCAACTGGCCCAGGTTTTGGTGCAGCAGTACGGCTACTCGACCGACAACACCTCCGGCCAGGCATACAATGCCAATCTTGACCGCTGGATCGAAGCTGTAAAGCAAAGCAGCGGCAACCCTAACCTGTGGAATGAGCCGCTAGAGCCTTCCCTAACGGTGACCCACTACCGCCGGGTCTGCCTTGAACCCTCTCCTCAGCCTGCTGTAGTAGGTGTAGTCGTCAGTCCCCAAGGCAGCCCACAGGGCGAGCCGACTTTACTAAAAAGTACGGGCTATACCTACCTTGACCAAGTAGCGATTCAGGCGGTTAAGCAGCACGATTTTTCACCTACTGAAAGCCAAAAAGCCTACACGGTGAACGTGGCAATTGGAGTAGAGTATGGCACTCTAGAGTGTCTCAAGCCCTACCCCCGCCCTGCTTCCTAAAAGCCGGCATAAAAGACTTTAATCACTAGAGCTGTACCGACGACTGCCTATAGCTCTCTAGAGCCCGGTGCGATCGGTCAAGATCTCGTAGCCGTCCTCAGTGACTAGCACAGTGTGCTCAAACTGGGCTGAGAGACTGCGATCGACGGTTACCACCGTCCAGCGATCGCTTAGGGTTCGGGTGTGCTTTGACCCCGCATTCAGAATGGGCTCAATGGCCAGCGTCATTCCCGGCACAAGCTTCACGTTGGGAAGCTGCCGGGTGCGGAAATTAAACACGGAGGGAGCCTCGTGCAGGTTGCGCCCGACGCCGTGGCCCGTGAAGTCCTCAACGACAGTAAAGCCATGGGCGTTGACGCAGTCCTCAATGGCTCCAGCAATATCGAGCAGCGTGTTCCCTGGTTTGACCTGGCTAATGCCTGCGTATAAGGCTTCCTCTGCTGCTTTCATTAAGCGCTGCCCTTGCTCCGACACCCGACCCACTGCAATGGAGATGCATGAGTCACCGTGGAAGCCGTTGAAATATGCACCGGTGTCTACCTTCAGTAAATCTCCTTCGCGGATCACCTTACGGCCGCGGGGAATGCCGTGAACGACCTCGTCATTGATACAGGCGCAAATAGACGCTGGGAAGCCATGGTAGCCCTTAAAGCTGGGGGTAGCCCCCATCCCACGAATTCGCTGCTCAGCGTATTCATCCAGGTCAGCTGTCGTCATCCCTGGCTTGACCTGCTCCGAAATCTCCTTCAGCACCGTGGCGACGATGCGGGCCGCTTCGCGCATGATAGCAATCTCTGCTGCTGACTTCAGCTCAACGCCCTGGTTGCGCCGGCTTGAGCGTCTAGATGGAGTCCCCTCAGAAGAGCGCTTAGAAAGAAGCTGGGCCAAAATGTTCATGGTGATAAGAGCCTTGAATCGCAGTTAAAAAAGTCGTAGGAGCTTTAGGAGAAGGAAAGCTTGCGGAGGTAGGAATTTCAGGGATGCAATGTATTTGCCACAGGACGCTGTTGTTAAGGTTGAGATGCTTTTTGTGGGTCGGTTTTTAGCGATCTCACCCAAAGAACACACAGCACCTCCCAGTTAACGAACAGACTTCGTCAGAATGTGCACCCTTCCTTAGAAACGCTGTCAAAGATTTTATTGCCTGGCTTTTAGAGGCAGCCTTGCCCCTCGCAGCTAGCCGAATCCACCTCTAACTGAGACTCTGCCCAGGCCGCCGTCAAGGTATTTTCTACGGCCTCAATCGCCTCTATAGAGTCCATCGTTAGCTCGGGGTGGTAAAACACCGCTGCCGATTCGTCGGTACGCCCCACCCAAAAGCTTAGCCCTAGCGTGACTGCCAAAAACGCATACAGGCATATACAGATTGTCAGTAGGGATTGGCGGAGATACTGCATTGAGGTAAATCCTGGTCTGATAAGCAGGAGCGGATGGCCCTAAAGCACTTGAAGATGGCGGTGAGAAGTCAGCTGGAGCGTGGGCAGCTACGGCGAGAAAACTAGATAGATTGTAGAAAGCGCCCAAATTTGTAGACTCTGCTTGCACAAAGAGTCGTTCTCTTAGTGTACGGTAGGGATGCAGTGTACGGTAACTGAGCTAAGCTCTTGAGTGTTCACCCAGGGCACCTGCTCGCAGCGTCTTGGCGCTGCAAAAAACATGAAAAGATCTAGATTTTTCATGGCCGACTACTGTACAATGATAGACCGTGACTTTGACAGGCCCTTATGAACGCAGAGCAAATTATCCGCTCGATTGAGGCGGAGTACTTAAAGACGGACCTCCCCGAAATCTACGTCGGTGATACTGTTCGGGTTGGCGTTCGCATTCAAGAGGGTGGCAAAGAGCGAATTCAGCCCTATGAAGGAACGGTTATTGCCAAGAGCAATGGTGGCGTCAATGAGGCCATTACTGTTCGCCGGATTTTTCAAGGGGTTGGCGTTGAGCGAGTATTTCTGGTTCATGCGCCTCGCGTTGCCAGTATTACGGTTCTTCGTCGCGGTAAAGCTCGTCGTGCCAAGCTCTACTACCTGCGCGATCGCGTTGGTAAAGCAACTCGCTTGAAGCAGCGATTTGATCGTCCGATCAAGTAAAATCTTGGTTACGGCCAGGAAAACTTGATTGGGTGGGGTTAACCAAATTAAGTTTGGCCTCATGCGTCCTTAGTTCAGTTGGTAGAACGCAGGTCTCCAAAACCTGATGTCGAGGGTTCGAGTCCTTCAGGGCGCGCTGAACACGGCACCAATTCTGCCTAAAGTTACAGGGGTCTTAAGCGTTAAGCTGACTTAACTGAACTTTAGGTAGAATTGTTGTTTGGGTTGTTTTGAGGTCTAAGTCAGGAAGTGCAGCGGTCGTAGGCTGCCCTTTTGAGGCGACAAAGCGGCCCCGCCTTTACATGGGATAGCACAGGAGCCAAGCGCAGTGGTTAAGAAAGACGCCAATACAGAGACGAAGCGGAGCGATGCCGACAGCCAGGCTGCTGCGGGCAGTGGCCTTGATCTAGGCAACTTTTTTCAAGGTACCAAGGAGGAGTTGAGCAAAGTTGTTTGGCCTAGCCGGCAACAGCTCATCAGCGAATCTGCAGCGGTAATTTTGATGGTTAGTCTTTCCGCCTCGCTGATTTACTTGGTAGATCAGCTCTTTGGCTGGTTGTCTAGGCAGGTATTTTAGATGGCCTACACGTCAGACGAATTCAACTACGAGGAACCCGCTTCAGAAGCGGTGACCGAGCAGGCTGATTCTGTAGAGGCTTCTGAAGAGGCGTTTAAGCGAAAAGCTCGCTGGTATGCAGTTCAGGTTGCCTCCGGCTGTGAGAAGCGGGTTAAGCTCAACCTGGAGCAGCGAATTAAGACTTTGGATGTGGAAAACCGCTTTTTTCGCATCGAGATTCCTCAGAACCCAGCGATGAAGCTGCGGAAGGACGGTTCGCGGCAAAACATCGACGAGAAGGTATTCCCGGGATATGTGCTGGTGCGCATGTTCATGGACGACGAAACCTGGTCCGTGGTGAAGAACACCCCCCACGTAATCAACTTTGTGGGCGCAGAGCAGCGGCGGGCTGTCGGTCGGGGTCGGGGTCACGTAAAGCCGATGCCCCTAAGTATGGCTGAGGTAGAGCGCATCTTTAAGCGGGCTGAGGAGCAAAAGCCCGTGGTTAAGGTGGACATGGCTCCAGGAGACAAAATTTTGGTGCTGTCAGGGCCGTTCAAAGACTTCGAAGGGGAAGTTATTGAGGTTAGCCCTGAACGTAGCAAGCTGAAGGCGCTGCTGTCTATCTTCGGGCGCGACACGCCAGTAGAGTTGGAATTCAATCAAGTCCAGAAAGAGAGTTAATCGATGGCGAAGAAGGTTGTTTCAATTATTAAGCTAGCTATTCCTGCTGGCAAAGCGAACCCGGCTCCTCCTATCGGTCCCGCTTTGGGTCAGCACGGGGTCAACATTATGGCCTTTTGTAAGGAGTACAACGCCCGAACTTCTGACAAAGTTGGGTTGGTTGTTCCCGTTGAAATCTCT
>DATNQE010000103.1:0-8215 GCA_036702895.1 Trichocoleus sp.
AGCCGCAGCAGCGGAAGCTTGAGCGGGCGTTTAGGGCTATTTCTAGGACCTGTTTTGGACTACGCTTAAAGGCCTGAGAGCGGGTTCACAATAAAGCTCTCACGAAATAATTTTCAAAGCTTATTATCTGAAAAGCGCACTGCAAGGAGAATTGACCCTATGAAGGAACAGATCACTCGCTGGATTGGCTGGATTCTAGTCGCCGACCTGGCCGTGGTGCTGCTCGCCTTTGGCTGGTTTATGGTGGCCGTGCTGGGCAAGAGTATGCAGGTCGATCTGGGCCTGGAGCTGTGGTACTCGCTGTGGAACCCGCTGATTCTGCCGGCTATCAGCATTCTGATGGCGGGAGCAATTGCCAGCGGCGTCATGGGCTGGGTGGGTCAAAAGCTTGAGGCCTTCAAGGCTAAAGATGCTGGCTAGCGGTTACCAAAGGCGCTGAGTGCGACTATACCAGCGCAGCAGCACGCGGGCTAATCGATGGGGGTCATGGCGAATCGTGTAGGTTTCGCTTTCCTGCATTACGTTGGCAGCAATAATACGTCGGCCTGACTCAACGATAGCTTCTCGATCGAGCTCTACAGCAACAGATCCTTCTCGGGCGTAGCGGGCTCGGGCTTCGGGCGAGGGCGGTTCGCGCTGCACTAATACTGCGTCAAAGAGGTAGCGGCCACAGGCCCGGTCAATAGCGCGGATGTGGTCAGAGACCTTAAACCCATCGGTCTCCCCCGGTTCGGTCATGATGTTGCAGACGTAGATACGGGGCACAGGCCGATTTGCGATCGCACAGGCAATCTCAGGCACCAGCAGGTTGGGGATAATGCTGGTATAGAGGCTGCCCGGGCCAACCACAATGTAGTCCGCCTCTTGAATCGCCTTTACGGCATTGGGCAGGGCGGGTGGATTCTCTGGCAGACAGCCAATGGTCACAATGCGGCCCCGGGCCTCTGTGATTTTAGATTCCCCGACAATCCGGCGACCGTCGCTGAGCTCAGCCCAGAGCTGCACATCGCTGAGCGTCGAGGGCAACACCTGGCCCCGCACCGCCAGCACTTTAGAGCTAGCCGCAATCGCCTGCTCCAGATTACCTGTCACCTCATTCATTGCGGTCAAAAACAGGTTGCCAAAGCTGTGACCCACCAAGCCGCTGCCCGCCTGAAACCGGTACTGAAATAGTTCCGTGAGCAGCTTTTCCTCATCGGCCAAAGCCGCCAAACAGTTGCGAATATCTCCCGGCGGCAGCACCCCAATCTCGCGCCGCAGTCGCCCCGACGAACCACCGTCGTCAGCTACTGTCACAATCGCCGTAATGTTGGAGCTAAACTGCTTCAGCCCCCGCAGCAGGTTCGACAGCCCTGTCCCCCCGCCTAATACGACAATTTTGGGCCCCCGAGAAAGCCGCCGCTGGGTCAGCAGCACATCGAGCAGTTCCTCCTCCTGCCCGGGCATGAGCACGTCGGTAATTACCCCAAGCGTGCGGGTTTGGCCCCAAAAGATAATCAGCAGCCCGGTCAGCAGCGCTAGCGGCCCACTCACATAATTGGGAACAATCGTGGTGATGAAGCGCAGTAGCGAGCCTAAAAACTGCACGGTGTAAAACACCGGCGTTAGCTTTAGCCAAATCAAAATGCCAAATGCCGCCAGCAGCACCCCAGCTACGCTGAGAAGAAGCCACCGTTTTACCAGCAGACCCGGCGCTAGCCAGCCCACCCATCGGTTGATCCGGCGAGATGGGCTTGGGTAAGCCCGCTTCCAGTCGAGGCGGCGCAAGAACTTGATAATCACAGCACTGAGCAGTTACAGCAGCGTGGCATGGGGCAAAGAAGTAATAATCAGAACCGGTAGGGTGCTCCGATGGATTAGTGTAACTTCTGTAACGATATATAGATGCTTTTGATTCTATCGGCCCTTTGGTAGAGTCAAGAAAATCTCCGTAAATACAGGAGTACCTTCGTCAGAGCTTCAATGTTTTGTGAAGCTTGCTCCCGCAGAGCCCTAGGAATTTCTCCCGCAAATTTTGTGAAGTTGTCTTCGCAAAATTTTAGGAGGCGGCTATACCTGACCTATGGTGGATCAACGGATGGTAGACCAACTCGCCAATCAACCCAATTTTGATACGGAGGACTGCGGCGGAGGCGCTCCGCTGCTAGAGCTACGCGGCATTACAAAGCGCTTTGGCTCAAACACCGTGCTAGATGGCGTTGATTTAACCGTGTATCCAGGGGAAGCCGTCGCCATTATCGGACCTTCGGGAACTGGGAAATCAACTATTTTGCGCATCATTGCCGGCCTAGAAGCCCCCGATGCGGGAAATGTCTACGTCCAGGGCGAGCAGCGGCTGGGGCTGATCGAAGACTCCCCCGATCCAGTGGGCATCGGCATGGTGTTTCAGCAGGCGGCCCTTTTCGATTCCCTCACCGTACAGGAGAATGTCGGCTTTTTGCTCTATCAGCACTCCAACCTCGGCGGTCGTGAAATTCGCCGCATCGTGGACGAGGTGCTAGATATGGTGGGGCTACCCGGCACGGGCAGCCGATACCCAGCCGAGCTCTCGGGGGGAATGCGTAAGCGGGTCAGCTTTGCCCGTGCCATTGTCTCAAATCCCCAAAATCCTAAGGACAGACCGGCTCTGCTGCTGTACGATGAGCCTACCGCCGGGCTAGACCCCATTGCTTCGACGGTCATTGAGGACTTAATTCGCGATATTCAACAGGGTCAGGGCTGCAGTTCCTACGTCATCGTTACCCACCAAGACAGCACGATTCGAAGAACGGCAGATCGGGTGATATTCTTGCACCAGGGCAAAATTCGCTGGCAGGGGCAGACCAGCGATGTCGACACCACAGATAACCCCTTTGTGCGGCAGTTTTTTAGCGGCCAGGTTGACGGTCCAATTCAGCTGACACACTAGCGGGGATATTTAAGCGCCAGCGTTTGGGGAAGGCAATGCGAGCACGGGCAATTCGTGAGGGTTCAGTGGGGCTGCTGATCTTGGTCAGCGTCGCCCTGTTTGGAGGATTGGTGCTTTGGCTGCGAGGGTTGAATCCGGGCAATCGCACCTATCGAGTCGTCTTTGTGTTTGAGAATACGCTAGGAATGCAGGCCGGCACGGCAGTTCGCTACCGAGGCGTGCCGGTCGGTCGGGTACTTGCAATTGACCCAGACGCCAATGACGTCAAGGTGCTCACCGAAATCACCGTCGCCACGCTCAGAATTCCTAAGGCGGTCGAGGTGCGAGCCAACCAGTCTGGACTGATTGGCGACACCACCATTGACCTCACGCCGCTGGGTCTTTTGCCCGACGCCGAGCAGCTGACCCCCTTTGGGGAGAACTGCAATGGGGATGTGATTATCTGTGATGGGGACATCCTCAAAGGCCAAGTGGGCGCCAGCTACGAATCGCTGCTGCGCTCGGCGGAGAGACTGGCCAACGCCCTCTCTGACCCGGTGCTGATTGCCGATCTGAAATCCACGTTAGATAACGCTTCCGTCTTTACCCAGAGCGCAACGGTTTTGACCGGCGAGCTGACCGATCTCACCCTGTCGGTGCAGGATGAAGTGCAGCCCCTAGCCGCCTCGGCCCGCCGCGCTACCGATAGCGTGGGCATTGCTGCCGAGCAGTTTCAGCTCACCGGTGCTGAGGTCAATCGGATTGTTGTGGCCAACCGCTCCAACCTCAACGAAACCCTCAACAATGTGACCATCAGCAGTCGCCGACTGTCGGCCATCATGGAGGAGCTAGAGCCAGCCGTGCGCGACAGCCAGTTCATCAACAATCTGGACGTGCTCTCGGCCAATGCACTACAAGCAAGTGCTAGCCTGCGCGATATTACTGGCGCTTTTGGCACCAGCGAAAATATTGTGGTGCTGCAGCAGACTCTCGATTCAGCTCGTGGCGTGTTTCAGAGCGCTCAAAAAGTGCTGGCAGACGTGGATGAGCTAACGGGCGACCCAACCGTTCGTGATAATATTCGCAACCTGATTAACGGGCTGAGCAATCTAGTTTCGTCCACCGACAGCCTGGAGCAGCAGGTGCAGCTAGCCCGCCTGCTGGCTCCTGTAGAGGGCCAGCAAACCGCAACGCTGACGCTGACGGCTCTGCCGGAGCTTGCTCAACTGCCTGTTGACCAGGTGGCGACCCAAGCAGCAGGAAGTGGTCCCCTCCTGATGGCGCGCAACGGGCAGTATTACCGCTTGGAGTTTGCTGCTCCGGCGGCAGCTCCTCCGGCGGCAGCTCCTCCGGCGTCGGTTCCGCCGGCGGCTTCAGCTAGCCCCACCCCAAGTCAGCCCTAGGGTTCCGCTAGCGCAGCTGCACAACAACCTGGTTGGAGAGCAAAAAATCTCCGGTTAACAGGTCCTCCACAGTGATCCGCAAGAAGCGATCGCGATCGATCTGAAACTGCACCCGAATGCGATCGCTTCCCGGCATGCCTGGCGGCAGGAGCTGAGCGATGGTGCGGGCCCCGTCGCGGTCGTTGAGAGGCTGCACTTGGGTAGTACCCTGGCTCACCTGACGGGTAATCAGTCGGTCCCCCTCAAAATAGACCTCGGTGCGGCCGGTTTCATCCCCCAGTTCGCCCAGAATTAGCTCAATGCTAGGCTGCTTCTCCACCGACGCGCCCAGGGTCAGCTCTACTGGCTCGGGCATCGGGTATGGCTGACCCTGTTTGACGATGGGGTGCCAGCCGTGGCGTTGGTTGCGCCGGTCCCAGTAGCGAATGCCGTAGCTGTGGTAGAGAAAGTCTTGCAGGGTCACCCCCTGCTGGAGCTGCAAAGCCCCCTGAGCAATCGCTTCAAAGGGGCGATCGCTCCGAATTTTTTCGGCCGGAAAAAACTCCCGAATCCAGCTCTGCACGGCTGGAATCTGAGCAGTGCCGCCAACCAGCAGCACTGCATCAATATCGTCGGGGGTGAGTCCCTGGCGCTGCGCCTGCTGCAAGACCTGAGTCAGCCGCGCTTCTAGCCGCTCAAAGAACTGGTTCTGCCGCAGAATCGCCTCGAACTGTTCGCGGTTGAGGCTCAGCTCTAGCGTTTCAAAGGTCTCGTCGTTGAAGTACACCTCGTTGGCCTGCTCCCGACTAGAGAGGGCAATCTTGAGCCGCTCGGCCAGACGCAGCGTTAGAGGTGAAACCGGGAAGCCTTGGGCGCTAGAGAAGTGGTCCGCCAGCCAGTTGTCGATGTCGGCGCCGCCTAGGCTTTCTCCCGCTTTTGCCATCACGCGGGCGGTCTGCACTTTTTGAGCGGAGCTGTCTGCCAGCGAGCGGTTGCCCCACTTGAGTACAAAGCCCAGGGGCTTGCGGTCGGCAGGCAGTTCCAGCCGCACCAGGGCCAGATCCAGCGTGCCGCCGCCAAAGTCTACAACCAGTAGGGTTTGCCCGCCGCTGAGGCCGTAGCCCAAAGCCGCTGCCGTAGGCTCATCGAGCATTCGCACCTGCTGAATGTCGAGACTGCCGCAGAGCTGGCCCAACCAGTGGCGGTAGGCCTCGAAGCTATCCACCGGCACCGTAAAAGTGAGGGATTCTATATCGCCCTGGCTCGCCTTCAGCTCACTGATGACGCGGGTCAAAAACCACTGCCCTACCTGCTCAAAGGAGAGGGTCTGACCGTCAATTTGAGGCAAAAAGCCCTGGAGCGGCGTGCCGATGCCGCGCTTGAAGTTGCGGAAAAAGCGGGCATCGCCAGCAACGTCGAGGCCGCGATCGCGCACGCTCTGTCCGGCCACAATGGCTTCAGCCGTGGGCTGCTCCACATAGACTAGGCTGGGAATCAGCGGCGGGTTGTCGCCCAGGCTATAGCTTAGGGGCGGCAGCGCCAGGGTTTCGGCGGTTTGAGTAGCGGCATTCCAGCGGGCAACAACGGTGTTGCTGGTGCCAAAGTCGATGGCAAGGGTCATGGGGCGAGACGAGCGCCCAACCGGGCGGGAGCAGCGGACAAAGGGGAGGGGGCAGCGGACAAAGGGGAGGGGGCAGCTGGCCCCAACTCAAGCGGCGAGCGGTAACGTTAGGTCGGTAGGCCCTGGCCCGAGAGATTGACTTCCGCCTCAATTGCCTGACTGCGGCTGTCTGTCCAGGAGGGCAGGCCATGGGCGGGATAAGCTGGGTTGCTTAGCATGATTACCGAGCAGCTCAACTCAGATATTAGCCGGGCCGTGATGTCGCTTGCTACCATCAAGCCGCCCGCTGTCTGCCGCCGCGTCGAGCGCAGAATCACTAGGTCGTGGTTGCGAGAGAGGCGATTAATGGCCGATGAGATCGCAACCGAGGGCACTAGCTCGATGTTGGTTTGTAGGGGGCTTTCGTGGGTGTTAATCCAGCTCGAGAGCCGCTCCTGGAAGCTGGCTATCTGCTGCCGACTGGTGCGGGGGTGGTAGATGTGGAGCAGCGTGATCTGGCCGCCGGTGCTGCGAGCGAGCCGCTCGGCTACCTGCACCTGTGCGATCGCATATTCCGACAGATTCTTCAGCGGCACCAAAATTCGCCGCCACTCGGTTGGGTCATTTACTAGCCGAGTAACAGCCACCGGACAATGGGCCGACCAGCACACCGAGTCGATAATGCTGCCAAACAGCCGCGACTGCAGCGAGTTAGTGCGGCCCCAGCCCATCAAGATCAAGTCGGCCTGGGCCTCCCGCGCTGCTCGGGTAATGCCTTGGGCAATGTTGTCATCAATCCGCAGCAGCGGCGTGGCCTGCACGTCCATATCCTGGGTCACAGCGGCGGCCCGATCTAGCAGTTGCTGGCCCCGGCTGATGCCGTCAGCCACCTGCCGTTCTCCCAGACCCGAGTTGACGGTGGCGACCGCCAGCGGAATTAGGCGACCCGACCCCCCCCGCACCAGACGAGCAGCCACCGAAATCAACGGCTGCTCCGTCTGCGGATTGGCCACCGGAATAACCAGGGTCAGCGAGTCGCGCCCTAGGGCCAGCGCTCCGGTTTCGTCTAGTGACAGGTCTGTTTCCGATTCGCCCAGCCGCGAAGCCGCCTGAGCCGTAATAAAAGGCCCCAACGTCGCCGTAATCAGCATCATCACCAAAACGCTGTTGAGCACAGCCTCGTTGAGCAGCCCCTCGCGGTACCCCACCAGAGTCGCCGCCAGGGTCGCCGCTACCTGCGGCATCGACAGTGACCAGATCATCATGGACTGGGGCCAGCTGTAGCGATAGAGCAGGCGAGTGATCATCGCTGCCAAAAACTTACTGCCAATCAGACCAACCACAATGGCCAGGCAAAGCCAGATGGCTGAAAGCGTCCGTACGAAGGCGGGTAGGTCAACCAGCAGCCCCATATCCACAAAGAAAATGGGGATAAAGAGCACGCTGCCAATAAAGATGATCCGCTCTTTGACCTCTCCTTCTGGCAGGATGTTGTTGACGGCCAGTCCGGCGAGAAACGCGCCTACAATCTTTTCGATACCGGCGATCTCAGCCCCTACTGCGGAAAGGAACAGGGCCAGCAGCACAAAGAGAAACTGGTTGGACTCATTCTCCCCAGAGCGCTTGAAAAAGGCCCGACCAATGCGATCTAGGCTAAACAGAACAATTGCAACGTAGAGTGCGATCGCACCAAGTAGCTGCGCTCCGGTGGCAACTGTTAAATCGCCCGTATTGAGCGCTACGCACACGGCCAAAACCAGCAGCGAAGCAATGTCGGTAAAGATGGTGCCGCCAATGGTCACCACTACGGACTCATCTCTAACCACGCCGTAGCTGCGCACGATTGGATAGCCCAGCGGCGTGTGGGAAGCCAGCAGCGATCCCACCAAAATTGCCGCGTTCCAGCCAAAGCCAAAGAACCGACCAATGATCGTGCCAGTAATCAGCGGCAGCGAAAACGTGAGTAGACCAAAGCCCATGGAGCGATGCTTGATCCGGTTAAACTCCTCCAGGTCAATCTCGAGACCTGCGACAAACAGCAGATAGACAACACCAATATCAGAGAGGAGCTGCACCGTTTCAGAGTCGCCGTTGAGCCAGCCCAACCCCTGGGGACCAAACACAACGCCCGCCGCCAGTAGGCCGACTAAACCCGGCAAGCGGAGCTGCTGAAACAAAGGCGGAATCGTCAGAATAATCGCCAGCAGCAAGGTAAACAGGCCGATGGGATGTTCCTGAAAAAAGTGGGTTACAGCGTTCATGAAGGTACAAGAAAGAAAACCTGTCTTGCTGACAAGCGAACAAATTCTACTGCATCTGCACGAATCGGTACGGCATGATGAAGAT